>JBOGVC010000235.1:0-5940 GCA_050695275.1 Actinomycetota bacterium
GGCAAGCTGGCGAACGGCGACGTCGTCGAGGTCGAGGTCGAAGGCGTGGGCGTCCTCCGGAACGAGGTCCGCGGGTGAGCGTGCGATGCCGCTTCGCGCCGGCCCCGTCGGGGTCGATCCACGTCGGGAACGCGCGGAGCGCGCTGTTCTCGTGGCTCTACGCGCGGCACGAGGGCGGGGCGTTCGTGCTCCGGGTGGAGGACACGGATGCGAGCCGTGTGACCGAGGAGGCCTACCAGGGCGTCGTCGAGGACCTCCGCTGGCTCGGCCTGGCCTGGGACGAGGGCCCGGACGTCGGTGGCCCCCACGGGCCGTACCGGCAGTCCGAGCGGTTGGACATCTATCGCGAGATGACCGACCGGCTGCTCGAGGGTGGGCACGCCTACCGGTGCTGGTGCACGGCCGAGGAGCTCGATGAACGACGGAAGGCAGCGCTCGCGCGCGGTGAGCCACCCGGCTACGACGGCCGGTGCCGCGAGCGGCCGGCAGCCGAGGTCGCCGCGTTCGAGGCGGAGGGGAGACCGTTCGCGATCCGCTTCCTGATGCCGGAGCGTGGGTGGACGGTCGACGATCTCGTGAAGGGTGAGGTCCGATGGGGACCGAACGACCTCCGAGACTTCGTGATCGTCCGTTCCGACGGATCTCCCGTGTTCCTGCTGGCCGTCGCCGTCGACGACCTGCTGATGGAGATCACCCATGTGATCCGCGGCGACGACCTGCTCGCGAGCGCTCCCCGCAACGCCGCCGTGATCGAGGCGCTCGGGGGCACGCCCCCCGCGTACGCGCACCTCCCGCAGGTTCTCGGACCGGACTCCAAGCCGCTGTCCAAGCGGCACGGCGACACGAGCGTCGCCGCGTTCCGGGAGCACGGGTTCCTCCCCGAAGCGATGGTCAACTACCTCGCCCTCCTCGGCTGGTCGAAGGACGATCACACGACGTTCCTGAGCCGCGACGAGCTCGTGGAGGCGTTCGATCTCTCCCGCGTCTCCCACAACCCGGCCGTGTTCGACGTGCAGAAGCTCGAGTGGATGAACAACCATTCCATCCAATCACTCGATGAGGAGGAGCTCGCCGCGCGATGCGTGCATTTCCTCACCGAGGAGGGGCTCTCACTCGATCCGGACCTGCTCCGTCGCGCGATGCCGATCGTCCGTGAGCGGATGAAGACCCTCACGGAGGCGCCGATCCTGCTGCGGTTCCTGTTCACGGACGACATCCGGCCCAACGAGAAGGCGACGGACCTGATCGCGAAGGCCCCCGAGGGGTACCTCAATGAGGCGGCCGAAGCGCTCGATGCCTTGGAGCGATGGGACACCGAAGACATCCAGGCAGCGTTGGACACGCTGGCGGCCTCGGTCGGCCTGAGCCGGACCAAGGGATGGCAGCCCGTGCGCGCCGCGGTGACGGGGTCCAACGTGTCGCCGCCGCTGCCGGAGTCGTTGGAGCTCCTCGGCAAGGAGCGGACCGTCGCCCGCCTGCGCGCGGCCGCGGGCGCGTGACGCGCCGGATCGTGTTCTTGGCGGTGACCTTGGCCCAGGCCGTCAGCCTCAAGCCCGCCGTCGGTCTCACGCCCGCCATCGGGCTCACGGGGACCCACGCGGCGTCCCCGATGCCGGCGGTGGTCGCCACCGATCCGCTCGAACCGGACGTGGCCTCGCTGCGGCCGCCGATCGTCAGGAAGCCGATCCCGTACGGCGATCGCCGCCGCCGTCAGATGGCCGCCTACTCGCGGCGTCACTACGGGGCGTGGAGATGGAAGCTCGATGCACCGGTCGCGATCGTCGAGCACTACACGACCGGCACGACCTGGCAGGGAGCGTGGAACACGTTCGCGTCCAACTCGAAGCACCTGGGGGAGTACCCGGGTACGTGCACGCACTTCATCGTGCACACCGACGGGACGATCTATCAGCTCGTGGGGCTCGGCACCCGGTGCCGCCACACGATCGGGATGAACCAGCTCTCGATCGGGATCGAGCACGTGGGACGCTCCGATGCCGAGGTGCTCGGCAACCGTGCGCAGATGCGGGCGTCGCTGAAGCTCACGCTCTGGCTCGTGGCGAAGTTCGGCATCGAGATCCGGAACGTGATCGGGCACGGCGAGAGTCTCGAGAGCCCACTTCGCTTCGAGCTCTACGCCTCGTGGAAGTGCATGACCCACTCCGACATGTCCCGGTCCGCGATGATCACGTATCGGGGACGGCTGCGCGATCGGGCTCGCGCCGCGGACGTGCCCATCGGTCCCAAGCCCGCCTGGGTCGACATCGGCTGCTGAATCGCTCGAGGCGATTTCCCCGGCGCGCCGTACGGGTCTAGGATGTCGACCCAGGAGGCGCCCGTGTCGAAGGTCCTGAACCTGTCCGAGCGCCAGGACGCCGAGGGATCCTGGCACATGGTTTTGAAGGACGTCTGCGGCTGGTGCGGCTGCGGATACCTGGTCGCCGAGGACGATCACGACCTCGTGTGGGAACCCGGTCGCCATCACGACAAGCAGTGCTCCGACGACGCGTGTGAGTGTCACACCCGAGCTCGGGTGGGCAAGCGGCACGACGAGTGGTGAGCAGAGCGCGGACGCGCACCCGAACTACGTCGAGCTAGCCCTTCTGAGCCACGCACCGCTCCGGTGAGGTCTCGAGGATCGTCAACCGACGGCAGATGTGGTCCTCCAGGTGGGCCATCTAAGGTCCTCGAACGACTCGGATGACGGATCCATGACGGATGACGGAGGACGCGATGGTGGGCGAGGACGGATCGGTGACGATCGAGAGCGCCGCGGAGCTGATGAACGTGGAGGTGCGGGCGATACGCCAGTGGTCGGCGATCGGGTCGCTCCAGATCGAGCGCCGGGGTGACGTGGAGCTCGTGCACCTCGGCCAGGTGAAGGCGCTCGCACGCTCCCCGATCGTGATCGGCGACCGCAAGGAGAACCAGCGAGGTGGGTTGCGGGCGCTCCTTCGCGAGGCGACGTCGGTCGATGCGCAGAGTGTCGCGGGGCTCCAAGCGTTGGCCCGCGAGCGGGGGATCGCGCGCAACTAGCGGTTCCTTGCTTCACCGGATCGGGGTTGGGTTGCCCCGCGCGGATGGGTTCCCGTACGCTTGCGAACCCCCGCCGGCTCGCCTGCGCGTCATGAAGGGCGCGTGGTCTCCGGCTCCAACTCCAGCGGAGGTCTGCATGACCCGGATCCGTCCCGTGTTCCGCCCCGTCATCGTCTCGGTGATCGCCGTGATGGCGCTCCTCGCCGTCGCGGCCCCTGCCGGCGCCATCACCGGAGGGACCGAGGACACCGGCAACACCTACTCGAACGTCGGCATGGTGGTCTTCTATCAGCCCGACGGCCGGTTCCGTTGCTCCGGCACGCTGATCGCACCGCGCGTGTTCCTCACGGCGGCCCATTGCACGTTCCAGGACATCGGGAAGGTCGTCGTCACGTTCGACCCCGTGATCTCCCGAACCGAGCCGGAATCGGAGATCGACATCCCTCGAGCGGCCGACGACGAGGGGCCTGACGACACGATCTCCGCGATCGGATTCACGGCCGCCGACATCACCGACCCCGCGTACGAGGGCGAGCAGAACTGGGTGTTGGGCACGCCGCGGACCCATCCCGACTACAGCGACTTCACCGACATCAAGAACTGGAACGACACCGGCGTCGTGATCTTGGACGCGGCCGCCGGGCTCCCGACGGCGCCCCTCGCGCCGGAGAACTACCTGGACGACTTCGCGCAGCCCCTGCTCAACAAGACCGGGTTCCTCACGATCGGCTACGGCACCGAAGTGCGACGGACCGCGGACACCGGTCCCCAGACCCCGCTCCCGCAGCGACAGCCGATCGTGCGTCGGTACACCACCGAGATCGGGCAGAAGCTGACCCCGCAGGTCATCCAGATGAACGCGAACGAGCACGACCCGCGGGCGGGCGGCGGCACGTGCTTCGGAGACTCCGGTGGGCCGGCGATCCACGACGGCTTCGTGGTCGCCGACACCAGCTACGGGTTCACGAACAACTGCCGGTACCTCGGCGGCTACCAGCGCGTGGATATCCCGATCGTCCGGAACTGGTTGCTCGACTGCCTCGCGGACCTGGTCTGCGAGACCAAGTCCGAGTAGTCGGCTCCAGAGCGCTCTGAGTGAACGGCCCCCGTTCCGGGGGCCGTTCTCTCACGCCGGGGACCGTCGTCGCCCGCGGCGGTACGCTCCGGGCGGGCACTCGTCGGTCAGGAGCAGATGCTGGAGCCTCACGGCCTGAGATCCGTCGCCGTCGATCGGACGACGATCGTCGCCCTCGCCGCGCTCGTGGCTGCGTCCGCGGTGGCCTGGGTAGCGCTCGCGACCTACGAGCCCCCGATGGGATTCCTCGGATTCACCGCCGGGTGGTCACTGATGATGGCCGCGATGATGTTGCCCTCGATCGCGCCCCTCTGGCTCCTCTCCCGAGGATCGCGCGTGGGGATGGCCGTGGGCTATCTCGCCGTCTGGAGCGTCGCCGGCGTGGTTCCGTACGTGGCGATGGAGCGCGCGATGGGCCTCACCGTGCCGGTCGTCCTCGGCCTGGCCGGCGTGTACGAGCTCAGCCCGCTGAAGTCGGCCTGCCTCCGCCGATGCCGGCACCCGGCCGCGTTCCTGATGGAGCACTACCGGAGCGGGGCGGTGCGGCTCGGCATCGAGCACGGGATCTGGTGTCTCGGGTGCTGCGTCGGCCTGATGGCCGTCCTCGTCCTCGCGGCGTCGATGCAGCTCGTGTGGGCGGTCGTGATCGCGGCGGCCGTGTTCGTGCAGAAGGTGCTGCCGCGCGGCGAGGTGTCCGCCCGGTTGATCGGTATCGGTCTGCTCGTGGCGGCGGTGGCCGTCGCACTGACGTGAAAGGGGAGCGATGGGTGACACGTGGTCGATGAGGGGAACGGTCGTCGTCGCGTGCAACTGCGACTACGGGTGTCCCTGCAACTTCCAGGCGCTCCCGACGATGGGCAAATGCGAGGGTGGGTGGACGTGGCACGTCGAGGACGGTGTCTACGGCGATGTTCGCCTCGACGGCATCACGTTCACGCTCACCGTGAACTGGCCGGGGCCGATCCACGAAGGCAACGGTGTCGCCCTCCTGCTGGTCGACGAACGCGCGGACGAGGCACAGCGCGACGCGATCCACACCCTCGCGAAGGGTGAGGTCGGAGGCCCCTGGGGCGTCCTCGGGTGGACCTGGCCGACGCTCGAAGGACCCGAGTCGGTCCCGTACGATCTCCGCCTCGACGGCATCCGATCGAGCGTCCGCGCCGGCGACGACTACGAGCTCGAGTCCGAGCCGATCCGGAACCCGGTGACCGGCGCCGAGATCACCCCCGGCGTGATGCTGCCCCAGGGAACGATCTTCAAGGAGGGTCTGTTCGGCTCGTCCAAGCGGCTGCGGGTCGATCGGCTCGACATCGACTACGCGAACAAGTACACGGCCGTCGCCGCGTTCGACTACCAGGGTCCCTAGGGGTTCGAAGCTCCGCCGCCGGCGCGGAGCGCCGCTTCGACCTCGTCGAGATGCTCACCCCGGTGCGACGCGCGCGTCGCGTAGAGAGGGCTGTCCGGATCTCGAGGCCAGAGACGATCCACGGGGAGGGTCGCCACCCGCGCGTCGGTTTCCTCGGCGATCTCGAGGGCCAGCCGAGCGGCTTCCTGCGGTGGGATCGCGTGGATCAGCGAGCGGCTGGCATCGTTGATCCAGTCGACGTCTTCCGGTTCCGTGTCGGAGCTGGTGAAGGGCTCTCCCCGCTCGAGCTTGTCGGCGAGCGACAGGATCCGGGCGTCCCAGAACGCGATGTGGCCGAGCACCCCGGCGACCGTCCAGTGAGGGTTCACAGCCATGCGGAGCTCGTCGTCGGTCACGCGCTCGACGATCGCGCGCATCCGCTCACGCTCTCGCGTGTTCTCCTCGACGTAGGAGCGATCGTCCG
>JBOGVC010000236.1:0-6551 GCA_050695275.1 Actinomycetota bacterium
GACCGTGAGCGGCATCGGCTGCATCCTAGTCTCGGCCGGCGGATCGCGCGCCTGTTGACACCGGAGGCGCCCGCCGGTCACCATGAGCGCCTGATGCAGCAGCGGTGCTTCGGCGACTGGTACTTCTGCTTCGGGCGCTGCCCGGAGTAGTCACCTGCAGCCGAAGCGACAGGGACCCCGGGCGGAAGACCCGGGGTCGTTGCGTCCCGGGGGCCGTCGGGCCGGAGGAGCGTCGCAGCCAAGGGGATTCAGATGGTCGTCGTGATGAAACAGGACGCGACGGAGGCGGACATCGAAGCCGTCTCCGAACGCGTGCGCGGGGCGGGTGGCGAGGCGTTCGTCTCGCGCGGTGCGGTCCACACGATCGTCGGGCTCGTCGGCGACACCGACCGATTCCAGGCGATCGACTGGAAGCAGATGCAGGGCGTCGACCACGTCATCCGCATCGGCAAGCCCTACAAGATGGTCGCGCGGGACCTCCACCCCGAGACCACCACGGTCAAGGTGGGGACCACGCCCGTCGGTCGGGAGACGTTCACGTTGATCGCGGGGCCATGCGCCGTCGAGAGCATGGAGCAGACGGTGGCCGCGGTGGAGGCGTCGCGAGCGGCGGGCGCCACGATCGTCCGCGGCGACGTGTACAAGCCGAGGACGTCGCCGTATTCCTTCCAGGGGCTCGGCGAGGAGGGCCTCGCGATCCTGGAGGAGGTCCGTCGTCAGACCGGGCTCCCGTTCATCGTCGAGGTGGTCGACCTGAACCAGGTCGAGCGTGTGGCCGAGGTCGCCGACTGCATCCGGATCGGGACGCGGAACGCCCAGAACTTCGAGCTGCTGAAAGAGGTCGGTCTGACCAAGAAGCCGGTCATGCTGAAGCGAGGGCTGGCGATGACGATCGACGAGTGGCTGCAGGCCGCGGAGTACGTCGCGCAGCGAGGGAACTCGGAGATCATCCTCTGCGAGCGGGGGATCCGGACGTTCGAACCGGCCACCAGGAACACGCTCGACCTCGCCGGGATGGCCGTTGCCCAGTACGAGTCGCATCTGCCGGTGATCGTCGACCCGTCGCACGCCGTGGGGAAACGACACCTCGTGGCGGCGATGGCGAAGGCGGCCGTGGCCGCCGGGGCGGATGCCGTGATGATCGACGTGCACCCGAATCCTGAAGAGGCGATGGTGGACGGTGCGCAGGCGCTCCTCCCGCACGAGGTGGTGGAGCTCGGCGAGCAGCTGGCCGCGATCGCAGCGGCGGTGGGCCGAGCGATGAACCGCTAGGGGGAGAGCCACCACTCGGGCTGACGAGGTGGGTCGAGGGTGCGGTTCGCCCGATCCAGCAACATCGTGATGCGATGCCGTTCTGCGCCGGAGAGCTCCCGTTCGATCCCGACCTTGAGGTCGTGCGTGAACTTCCGGAAGAGCTCGAGTCGGCGTGTGCCGGTCGCGGACGCCCTGACGTAGACACGACCTGGTTCGCGGATGAGCTCGACCAGACCTCCGGCGTGAAGCTTGTGGACGGACATCTGAACGGCTTGGCGGGAAAGACGAAGGAGTCGGGCGAGCTCGGAAAGATGGATCTCCCTGTTCGCGACGACGGCCTCGAGGGCTCGATACTGAGCGAAGCTGATGCCGAGCGGCTCCAGAGATTGATCCATGAAGACCTCCATACGGTGTTGGGCACGCCGAACGGAGATGATCACGTCCCAACCGGTGGCCCATCCGGCGTCATCGCACACGGACGCTTCATACCGAGCTGCACCGACATCCTGGCTCGCAAGGCCGACGATGGTCGTCAAGCGCTTGACGCGGCAAGCTCGGTGTTCGCTCAGTCGAGCGTCAAGAGGTTACCGACGAAGACCGCGGATGGAGTCGGTAACCCGTTGACACGTCAGCCCGACGCAAAGGCCGAGCTCGACAACTGATCGACAACCTGCTCAGCTACGGGGAACCCTCTGGGCCGGATCGCTATCCGCCGGCGACCTCGAGCGTGGCGACGTTCGGCGTGAGCTCCACGATGTCCACCTTCCCGCGCCAGCGGCCTATGGACTCCTGGGGGGGTCCGACCCGGCTCCGGCGGCGATCCACGAGCATCTTCGCCGCGTTCTCCCACTCGGGGCCCTCCAGCACCCGCTGCGCTGCCGTGAATTCCTCGAGCGACGTCTCGCGTCCCTTCCGGCGAGTCACCACCACCAGCTCATGCGCATCCGGGACACCGGGCACCTGCTGCTCCTGGAGGTCGGGGTCATGGCTCGACAGCACATAGACCTTCCCCTCCTTGTATGCGAACCACACCGGCGCCATCCGCTTGCGGCCGTTCACCCGGGTGCCCACCCAGATCACGTCGGACTTCCGCAGACCCTCCTCCGTCTCCTTCGGGAGCTTCTGCGCCGCCGCCTGCACGTAGACCGGGAACTCGATCTCCCCGAGGACCTCGCCCTCGAGGATGAACGACGCCACGTAGGTGCCGGTCTCGTCCAACACCGCGTCGTCGATCCGGTCGACCTCGGTGGTGAGGTCCATCGCCCCTCTCATCCGGCGGACCTCCGGCCCCCACCGGTAGAGCGTCCGGCCGGACGGCCCCACGAGCCGGACCTCCTCCGAGACGAAGCCGGTGGGCACCTTCCACGCCCGGAACACCACGAACGAGAGGGCAGGGCCGGGTTGACCGACGAGGTACACGCCGTCCGGCGCCGTCTCCTGGTACGCGTCCCAGACCCGCTCGTCGACGACCGCCGCCGAGATCAGCTCTCCGATCGACATCGTTGGCGATGATAGCCGACCGGTCCGCGGGGCCCGGAGTCGCTAGACCGTGCGGGCGAGCCACAGCCGGGGCTCGTCCAGCTCCGGCAGCGAGGGCATCGCGTCGGCCGACTCCCACATCCGGGCGAGGGTGGCCTCGTCGGACTGCTCCACCACCACCTCGCAGAAGGCTCGGCCTTTCCGGTACTGCTCCCGCTTCATGTCCACGCCGAGCAGTCGCTCGAACACCGGATCGCCGTGCTCGCCCTCGCGGTATCGCTTCATCGCTTCCTCGATCCGCGCGTAGCTCCCCAGCAGCTCCGCGCCGAGCGCCTGCATCACGTGGTCGCCGTACCCCTCGGCCGCCGCCATGAAGGCTTGGATCCGGCCCAGCTTCAGTCGCTGCTCGTCGTCCAGGTCCGCCCCGAACAATCCTTCGTCCGACCCCGCGAGTTCACGCAGGGCCTCGGGATCGGCCGGATCGACGGAGCTGAGTCGCGCCTGCATGCTCTCGACGTCCAGTTTCAACGTCGAGAGGTAGTCGTCGAGGAGCGCCTGGAACCGATCGCGCGCCCACGGTTGGGCGAACTCGAACCGATGCGTCACTTCGTGGAGGGCGACGAACGTGCGGAACTCGCGAGGATCGAGCGACCAATCCCGCTCGAACGCCGCCAGGTTCGGCACGACGAACAGGAGCTGGCCGGGGCCGGACCGCGGGACGGCGATGTCGTATTGCCCCAGGACCCGCTGCGCGAGCGTCCCCAGCACCTGGCCCACCTGCGTTCCGAGCAAGAGCGGGGAGAGCTGGCGGAGGAACGCCGAGAACTGCGCCATCTCCGGGGGGAGCTGGTCGCCGGCGCTCCGCTGGATCGCGTCGGTCAGCTTGCCAGCGGCCGGCTCGAGGAGGGTCTTCAGATTCTCGGCGTTCGCGTTCACCCAGCCCGCTCGTCGAACCGCCAGCACCTGGGCGACGTCCGCCGGTGCCGCCAGCCCGGTGAACCGGCCGACCTGCAGCTCGGCGACGCGCACGGCTTCCTCGAGCATCCGGTGGTCGCCCTCGGTGGGTTCCGCATCGGGTCCCGCCTCCACGGCATTCGCGACACCGACCTGTCGCGCGAGCTCCCAGTTGACCGGCCCGCTCGAGGCGGACATGACGCGTTGGAGCTCCCGGAAGAGAGGGGCGTCCCGGAAGGCCTCGGGATCACCGGCGCCGAAGTCGAACCCGCTCATCTGACCATCACCACCCGGCCATCGTACGTGGCCCTCCGGATACGATGGCCGCCGTGTCCGAGCCAGTCCTCACCCGTGTTTCGGCCGAACCCCTTTCCGTCGAGGAAGCGCTCGCCTTCATCGCCGATCCGGGCGCCGGCGGTACGTGCGTGTTCATCGGGACGGTTCGAGACCGGTCCGACGCGGGCGAGGTGACCGGGTTGCACTACGAGGCGTGGGACGATCTCGCGACCGGACGTCTGGGCGAGATCGCACGGGAGATGCAGGATCGATGGCCGCTCAGGAAGGTCGCGATCCTGCATCGCACGGGGGACCTTGCCATCGGTGAGGCCTCGGTCATCGTCGCGTGCTCTGCACCGCATCGGGCGGAAGCATTCGAAGCGTGTCGGCACGGTATCGAGCGCCTGAAGGAGGACGTCCCCATCTGGAAGAAGGAGGGACTCGTCTCAGGCGATGCGCGGTGGGTCATGGGGAGCTAGTTGGGCCGCGACCTCGCGATCGATCTCGGCAGCGCCAACACCCTCGTCTATCGACAGGGAGACGGCATCGTGTTCGACGAGCCCACGGTCGTGGCGTTGCACGGGGGGACCGGGGAGGTCGTCGCGACGGGGGAGGAAGCCTGGCAGATGCTCGGGGGCGACTCGGGCAACGTGCTCGCGGTCCGTCCGCTGCGCGAAGGCACGATGACCGAATTCGATGTGACGCAACGGATGCTGGCGGTGGTGCTCCGGCGCGTCGGCGTCACGCGGTTCCCGAAGCCGCGCGTCCTCGTCTGCGTCCCGCCGCTGTCGACCAACGTCGAGCGTCGTGCGATCGAGCGGGCGATCCGTTACGCCGGCGGGCGTCAGGTGGTCCCCGTGGAGGAGCCGCTGGCTGCGGCCGTCGGCGCCAACCTTCCGGTCCACGAGCCGCTCGGGAACCTGATCGTCGACATCGGTGGCGGGCGGACCGAGATGGCCGTGGTCTCGATGGGCGGCGTCGTGTCGGGACGCTCGGCGAGCGTCGGCGGATTCGATCTCGACGCGGCGATCCAGGACCACATCCGGATCACCTACGGTGTCTCGATCGGGGAGAAGTCAGCGGAGGAGCTGAAGGTGGCGATCGGGTCGGCGTTCCCCTCGCCCACGGGTCGCGCGGCCAAGGTGATCGGCCGCGAGCTCGCGACCGGGAACACCGTGGAGGTCAAGGTGGACGAGGACGAGATCCGACAGGCGATGGCACCGGCGGTGAAGACGATCGTCGACGAGGCGCGGATGACCCTCGCGGAGGCGCCCCCCGAGCTGACGCACGACGTCTTGGAGACGGGGATGTTCCTCACGGGCGGCGGCAGCCTCCTCCGCGGGTTGGACATGCTGCTCGCCCAGGAATGCGAGGTGCCGGTCCACGTGGTCGAGCGTCCGCTCGAGACCGTCGTCAGCGGGGCCGGCCGGATGCTCGAACATCTCGACGACTACCGGAGCTCCTTCCAGCTGCTCCGCCGAGGATGAGCCGATGACCTTCTCGATCGTGGCCGCGGATCCGGACGCTGGGGATTGGGGCGTGGCGGTGGCGTCGAAGTTCGTGTCCGTCGGCGCGGTGGTCCCGTGGGCGAAGGCGGGCGTGGGCGCGGTCGCGACGCAGTCGTGGGCGAACACGTCGTTCGGTCCGGAGGGTCTCGGGCTGATGGCGGACGGCGCGTCGGCAGCCGATGCCCTGGGAGCCCTCGTCGATGGCGACCAGGGCCGTGCGGATCGACAGGTCGGTGTGGTGGATGCGGCCCGCCGCGCCGCCACGTTCACGGGCCCGGGGTGTATGGAGTGGGCCGGCGGCGCGACCGGCCGCGGCTTCGCGGCACAGGGCAACATCCTGGTCGGCGAGCAGGTGGTGGACGCGATGTCCGCCGTGTTCTCCGAGACCGACGGCGACCTGTGCGACCGGCTCCTGGCGGCCCTGCTCGCGGGTGACGCGGCCGGCGGGGACAGGCGCGGCCGGCAGTCCGCCGCGCTCCTGGTGGTTCGGGAGGGAGGTGGCTACGAAGGTCGGAACGACCGCTACATCGACCTCCGGGTGGACGACCATCCGGACGCACCCCGCGAGCTCACTCGGCTCTTCGACGTCTATGACGCGACCGTCCTGATCCGCAACGACCCTCTCCTTCCAGCCGACCCGGACCTCGTCGCCGATCTGCAGCGGCGCCTCGCCGCGTTGGGGAGGTACACGGGTGAGCCGAGCGGGGTCTACGACGACGCGACCCGAGCCGCGCTCGCGGGATGGGCCGGCGAGTACAACCTGGAGGGCCGGCTCCGCGACGACGAGCAGATCTCGAACCAGCTGGTCGCGGAGATCCGGGACGTGACGCCGGAACTGCCTCCGCCGTAGGTGCCCTTAGGGCCCGGCGGCCTTCTCCAGCAGTGATAGCGCCGTGGAGGCGACGAAGTAGACGACGAATGCGAGGGTGGTCGCCCCGACCGCCACGATGACCACGAGGCCGAGGGTCCCGATGATCCGATCGTGCCAGGTCAGTCGATCGCGTGCGATCGAGAGTCGCTCGAAGTTGGTCGGGGGTGGGGTGGGTTCCTGTACCTGCTCCTCGAGGGACGGTCTCGACC
>JBOGVC010000237.1:0-6810 GCA_050695275.1 Actinomycetota bacterium
CGGCGGGCAACGGGTCGGTGATGTATTGCGCGCCGCTCGGCGCTTTCCGAGCAGGGCGCCCGGAGGTACTCCACGACGAAGCGCCGGCGCTGTCCGCGATCACGCACTGGGACGAGCGGTGCCGGACAGCGTGCCTGGCGGTCACCCTGGCCGCGGCCGCGCTCGTTCGTGGGACCGAGCCGGGTTCGGCGGTCGAGGGTGCGGTGAGTGCGGTCGTCGACCGCGAGGGTGGAGAGGAGCTCGAGTACCTCGTGGTGGAGGCGGGCCGAGCCCGCCGGATCGACGGGCCCGACATGGGGTTCGCACTGTTCACGGCCGGGATCGCGCTGCAGGTGGCGGCCGATGCGCCGGGCTTCGAGGAGGGGCTCCGCCGCGTCGTGGCGCAGGGCGGGGACACGGACACGAACGGTGCGGTGGCCGGTGCGCTGCTCGGTGCCCTCCACGGTCGCGAGGCTCTTCCGGGCGTCTGGCTGGAGAAGCTGGCGGATCGTCGGGCGATCGAAGCGGAGGCCGAAGCCCTGGCAGACGTGGCCCTCGCCTGAGGGCCGCCGTTGCGTCCCGTCCGGTTGCGGCCCGATCTGGCAGCCGTGAGACTCCGTGTGGTGGAGCCATCCGAGGAGATCCGTCGGGTCGTGACCCGGTTCTTCGAAGCGCTCCGGGACGGCGACGAGGAAGCCGTCAGTGGCCGGATCTCGCGACAGCCGGGATTCGAACGGTTCGGGTCGGACCCCGCGGAGTGGTGGCAGGACGGCGAGAAGACCGCTCGCCTCCTGGTGCGTCAGATGCGGGAGATGGGCGGTGGGTACCCGTGGAGGCTCCTCGGGGACATCCACGCGATGAGCGAGGACAACGTGGGGTGGGCCGGTGCGCGTACCCACTTCGACTACCCCCGGGGAGCCGTCGAGATGCGTTTCACGTGTGTGCTCCATCTCGAGCACGGCGAATGGAAGCTCGTGCAGTGGCACAGCTCGTTGCCCGTTGCGAACGAGGAATACGGGTTCTTCCTCACGACCTCGGTCGACGAGATCGCGGAGGCCGTCAGCGAGCTCCGGCCGGACCTCTCTGCCACCTCGGCGGAGGACGGCACCGTGACGATCGCGTTCACCGACATCGAGGACTCCCTCCGCCTGAACGCGTTGCTCGGCGACCGGCGGTGGCTCGACGTGCTCCACGCTCACAACGACGTGATCCGGCGTGTCACCGCGGAGCACCACGGCACCCTCGTGAAGAGTCAAGGGGACGGTTCCATGCTGGCGTTCGCATCCGCTCGGCGCGCCCTGACGTGCGCGATCGCGATCGACCGTGCGATCGCCGAGAGGTTCACGGATCCGGGCTCGCCGATCCGTGTGCGCATCGGCATGCACGTGGGCGAGCCCGTTCGTGAGGCGAACGACTTCTTCGGTCACACGGTGAACTACGCCGCCCGGGTGGCGTCCTCGGCGCGAGGAGGCGAGATCGTGGTCTCTTCACTCGTCCACGACCTGCTGGCGCAGACCGGGGAGTTCGCGTTCGCGGATGCTCGCCAGGTGGAGCTGAAGGGGATCGACGGCACGCAGGTCGTGTATCCGATCGCCACCGCCGCGACGGCCTAGGAGGCGGTCGCGGCCCCGAACCCGGGCACGTATTCGTCGCCGATCCGACGCACGAAGTCGATCGCCTCGAGATCCGACATCACGCGGATCGCGTCGCCGATCGACATCCCGAACCGTCGTGCCAGCTCGTCGAGCGTCCAGACCGCGGAGGCGTCCCGGAAGACCCGCATGATCGCGTCGCGGGTGGGGTCACCAGGTGCGATGCCAGGTTGCATGGTCGTCCTCCTCGGTCGCAGTGTCTCTCGGACGTCTGTGGCGGGCCAGAAGTTCCTTCGAACCTTCAGGACCCGTTCCCCGATCGTTCACCAGATGCCGCGGGCAGGATCCTTCGTGACAGCCGTCCCGTAACGGACGCGGGTGGGCACGATACGGTCGAGCAAGGAGGAGGTGAGTGGTGGAGGAGATCCTCGTGTACGGTGCGAGCTGGTGTCCGGACTGCCGTCGCGCCAAGAAGTTCCTGGCCGACCAACGCGTGCCCTACTCCTGGCACGACATCGAGGGAGACCCCGACGGCGTCCGAGTGGTTCAGGATCGCAACGACGGCAAGAACATCATCCCGACGATCGTGTTCCCGGACGGATCGCACCTGTCGGAGCCCTCGAACGAGGAGTTGGCGGAGAAGCTCGGTCTCCAACGACAGGCGATGCAGCACGTGTACGACCTGATCGTCGTGGGCGGCGGTCCCACCGGCCTGACCACCTCGATCTACGCGGCACGCGAGAACCTCGAGACACTGATCATCGACTCCAAAGGCCTCGGCGGGCAGGCGGGCGTAACGGAGCGGCTCGACAACTACCCGGGGTTCCCGGAGGGGATCGGCGGCGCCGAGCTCGCCGATCGGTTCGTGCAGCAAGCCGAGCGCTACGGCGTCGAGATGCTGCAGGCGATCTCCGTCACGCGGATCTCCGCCGACTCGGGGATGACGGCCGACGGGGACGAGCTCGACGTGGAGACGGCGAACGGCGACCACTACCACGCTCGGGCCGTCCTCCTCGCCACCGGATCCTCGTACCGGCGGACGGACGCCGACGGGGAGGACGACCTGATCGGCGCCGGCGTCCATTTCTGCGCGACGTGCGACGGGCCGTTCTACCGGGGCTCCGACGAGCTGATGGTGATCGGCGGTGGCAACTCCGGCCTCGAGGAGGGGATCTTCCTGACCCAGTTCACCGACCGGGTCACGATCGTGGAGCGGGGTGACCGGCTGCGGGGATCCAGGATCCTGCAGGCCAAGGTGATGGATCACCCACGGATGAGGGTCGAGCTGCAGCACGGCGTGAAAGAGTTCCGGAAGAAGGAGGACGGCTCCGGGAAGCTCGGGTCGGTCGTGATCGAGGATCTCGTCACGGGCGAACTGGAGGAGCAGCACCCCGCGGGCGTCTTCGTGTTCATCGGACTCGATCCGAACACCGGCTTCGTGAAGGGGAGCGTCGATCTGGACGAGCGCGGGTTCGTCGCCACGGATCCGACGTTCATGAGCTCGATGTCGGGTGTCTTCGCAGCGGGCGACGTGCGGGACGGCTCGACGAAACAGCTCGCCTCGGCGGTGGGGGAGGGCGCGGCCGCGGCGATCCAGATCCGCGGCTACCTGGACCGGCTCGACCGCCGCTCGATGGTGTGAGGGATGATGTCGAGATGTCCATGCAGCCGAACGAGATCTTCGAGCTGATCGTGAAGGCGGACGAGCGGCTCAAGTACGCCACCGCGGACAAGACCGGGAAACGGACGCAGCAGGCGAGGGAGCTCCTCACGCAGGCCCGCGACGCCGCGCGTGCGATCGGGAACGAACAGCTGGTGCAGCAAGCGGAGCTGCGACTCTCGGATCTCGCCTAGCTCGTCGACCAGCCGCGGAACGCGATGAGGAGGACGGCCTTCTGCTCGTCGGTCACCTGCTCCTCGGTGAGCGCGCCGGTCGCGCGGATCGTGGTCTCCATCTGACGGAGGTACGCCGTGCACCCGTCGCACGCCGCGAGATGGGCC
This sequence comes from Actinomycetota bacterium, assembly GCA_050695275.1. Taxonomy (GTDB): domain Bacteria; phylum Actinomycetota; class UBA4738; order UBA4738; family HRBIN12; genus JAJNBA01. The sequence continues at coordinate 3,573 of JBOGVC010000237.1, forward strand.
TCGAACCGCCGACGCCGCCGTCCCGCCAGGCTGCCGTCGAGGTAGCCGGTCACCAGCTCCACCAGCTCCTTGCAGGTCAGGTCGCGTCCCATCACGTCGCCTCGCTCGAGAGGTAGGCCTCCAGCGCGCTCCGCACCTTCGCGCGCGCTCGATGCAGGAGCACCCGCTGATTGGTCTCGGTCAGATCGAGCGCGTTACGGACCTCCTCCGACGTCCAGCCCAGGGCATCACGCAGCCGGATGACCTCGGCCTGCATCGGAGGGAGCCCGTCGATCGCCCGGCCGATGACCGCGAGGGTCTCACGGCCGAGGAGTCGATCCTCCGGGATCCCGGTCCAGTCGTCGGGCAGCGTCGACCAGGCACCCCGCGACGAGGCCTCGGGGGTGTCGAACCGATCGGGATCCACGGCCGGTGCCTCCAGGTCGTCGCCGGCGAGCGAGGCGAACGGCAGGCTCCGTCCCTCTCGCTGCCCGCGGGTCTTCGCGATGTTCGTCAGGATCCGGAAGATCCAGGTGCGGAGGGACGACCGTCCCTGGAAGCCCTCGAGGCCGCGCAGGACGCCGAGCCACGCTTCCTGGACCACCTCCTCGGCGACGGCGGCCGTCGAGACGTACATCCGCGCGACGCGGAGCATCGATGGCTGCAGTCGTTCGACCAACGCCATGAACGCGGCCTCGTCGCCGGCCCGAAGGCGTTCCACCAGACCGAGGTCGTCGTCGAGCGGGGCCGGGCTGATCACGGACGGTGAGCCTACCGGCGGGACGCGGTGGAGCCGGGCTAGCCCGGACGAGTCGCCCCGACCGGTGGGTCGTAGCCGTACATCGAGTCGATGTGGACCGCGCCGTCGGCGCCCGGGTGCGTGGCGTGAACGATCTGTCCGCCGCCGATGTAGAGCGCCACGTGGCTGATCGGCGAGTAGTAGAAGATCAGGTCGCCGGGCTGCACGCTCCCCAGCGGCACCTGGGGGAGCGACGAGAACTGCGAGGCCGACGAGTGCGGGATGTACACGCCCGCCTGCGCCCACGCCCATGAGGTGAGCCCGGAGCAGTCGAACCCGACGCTCGGGTTGGCGGATCCGAAGACGTACTGCGTGCCGATCACGCTCTTGGCCGCGGCCACCGCGATCTCGGCGGCCGAGCCGTTGACCGGTGGAACGTAGCCGTCATACGGGGTGGTGTCGGGCGGCGAGTCCTGCGTGGCTTCCTGTCGAGCCTGCTCGAGAGCGGCACGTTGCGCTTCGAGGGCGTCGTTGCGCTCCTGGTTCAGCTCCTGGTACAGGGATGCCTGCTCCTCGATCATCGAATCGAGCCGGTCCAGCTGGTTCTCGATCGCTGCGACCTGCTTCTGTCGCTCGGTGAGCGTCGCGGCGAAGCGATCGGACGCCCAATCCGCGACCTGCCGGGCGTTCGACGCCGCGCGGGCCATCTCGGCGTCGCCTTCGGCCACGGCGCCCATGAACTCCAAGCGGTCCGAGAACTCGCCGATGCTCTCGGCGCCGAGGAGCCCGTCGACCTGCGAGCCGGTTCCGACGTAGGCCTGCACCGCTCGCGTGGCCAGGCGTGCCTCCGCCCGCTGCGCGTTCCGCTCCGCGATGTCACGCTGTTCGCGCGCCTCCGCGAGCCTGCGCTCGATCAGCGCGAGACGGTACTTCGCGTCGTTGTACTGCTCGGCGAGGGCCTCGAACTCGTGCTGGAGTCCCGCGAGCCTCGCCTTCGCCGCCTCGACCTCTTGGGCGGACGGCGCGGCGAGGGAGGCGATGCTCAGAGCGGAGAGGAGAACGGGGAGCGCGAAGACCACGGCTACGACGAGCCGTGTGATCCGCGTTCGCGTCCCGGTCATATGCTCCTAGGTCCGAGTAGTACGAAAGGCTCCGTCGCCGGAGCCGTCGCCCGAGGCTACCGGTGCCTCCAGGGGTCGTCAAACCCCTGTTGCGCGATAGCGAACATGCATGGAGCGGGCCGTCTCCGGCCCGCCCCATGTCATCGGTGTCGGGACGGCGGGACTTGAACCCGCGACCTCAGCGTCCCGAACGCTGCGCGCTACCAAGCTGCGCCACGTCCCGAGCCCCTCATTCTAGCGGGTCGTCACCGGGTGCCGACGTTGCGGGATGGAGGTCGAGGTACGTGGCTTCCGGCCGGCACCAGAACCGGAACGGCGCGTACTTGCTCGTCCCGAGACCCCGGGACGTGTGGAGCACCGCGGACCCCATCCGGACCAGTCCCGACGCGAACGCGCGCGGCATCGAGCAGTTCGTCACCAGCGCGCCGAGCCACGGGAGCCGGACCTGGCCGCCGTGGGTGTGCCCGGCGACGATCAACCCGTACCCGAGCGCGGCCGCCTCGGGAGCCGTATCGGGAGAGTGCATGACGGCGAGACCGAAGCGATCGCCCTCGCTCCGAGGAGCGACGCGGAGGTCGTGGCGTTCGATGTGAGCGTCGTCGAGCCCGAGGAGCTCGGTCTCGAGTCCGAGGAGCGAGACCGAGCGTCGCGAATCCGTGAGGTCCTCCCAGCCGTCCGACACGAGGGAACGGATCAGCTCCGGCGCCCGACCGACCGCCGCTCGCCGCCGTTTCCTCCGCCTCCGGAAGTAGGCGAGGTAGTTGAGCGGCCGGGGGGCGAAGTAGTCGTTCGAGCCGAGCACGAACCAGGATCCGACCCGCCCTCGCACCGATCGGACGCTCTCCACCGTGGTCTCGACCGCCTCCGGCTCCCCGAGGAAGTCCCCCGTCACGACCGTGACGTCCGCCGTCGGCAATCCCGCGAGGAAGCGCGTCTTGCGGGGATCGTGACGGACGAAGTGGAGGTCGGACAGATGCAGCACGACGAGGGGTTGTGCGGTCGCCGGTAGGATGTCGAGACGGTGCCGGATCACCCGGTACCGGAACCGTTCGATGAGGATCCCGTAGAGCACGCAGCCGACGCCCAGCGCGGCGACCGTCACGACCACGGGGAACACGGGGGGAGTGTAGTGAGCGACCCAACGCTGAAGGAGCGCCTCGCCACGGAGATCACCGGTGCTCTCCGCGCGGGCGAGAAGGTCCGACTCGGCGCGCTCCGCATGCTCTCGGCGGCCGTCACCAACCGTGAGAAGGAACTCCGGCACGACCTCTCCGACGACGAGATCCGCGACGTCGCCGCGAAGGAGATGAAGAAGCGAGCCGAATCGATCGAGGCGTTCGAGGGCGCCGGGCGTACGGAGCTCGCCGAGAAGGAGCGAGCCGAGCGGGAGGCGATCGCG
>JBOGVC010000238.1:0-11039 GCA_050695275.1 Actinomycetota bacterium
ACGACCTTGACGCCGAACTGCTCCTCGAGCAGGTCCTTCTCCGAGACCTGGTCGTCGAGGTACATCGCGTAGCGGAGACCCGAGCAGCCGCCGGGCTGGACGGCGATCCTCAGCGCGATGTCCGGACGCCCCTCTTCGGTGATCAGCTTCTGGACCTCGCCCGCAGCGGTCTCGGTCAGCTGGATGGAGGTGCGGCTGGTCTCTTGGGTGGTTGTTGGGGCGGTCTCGTCGGCGGTCTGGGCCATGGTGTCTCCGGTCGCTGTCATGCCCCAGATTCTACCCTCGGTCGCCGTCATCCCTCGGTGAAATCCGCCGTCTCCGCCCCGGTCGCTCGCTGGAGCTCCGAGGGCGTGAGCGGGAACACCGCGTCCGGTGTCCCCGCAGCCGCCCAGATCTCCTGGAACGCAAGCAATGCGGGATCCACGAAGGAGCGGACAGCTGTGGGGTGACCGAATGGCGGCGTGCCGCCCACAGCGAAGCCCGTGGCGGCGCGCGCCTCCTCGGGTGTCGCCCGGCGCGCCTCGGATGCGCCGGCGAGCCCCGCCAGCTTTGTCGGGTCCACGCGATTCCCACCCGACGTGTACGCGATGACGGGGCTCCCGTCCGCCATGAACACGAGCGACTTCACGATCTGCTCGACGTCACACCCGATCGCCCGCGCGGCATCGGCGGCCGTCTTCGTGCCCTCCGGGAACCTCCGGATCCCCGGCTCGATCCCGAGCTCGCGTGCCGCATCGGTGAAGCGGTCGATCGCTCCCATCAAAGGCCGCGCGAGAGCGCGATGCGATCGGCGAGCAGGTCGTGCACGGCCCGTACTGTACGATTCTGCGCCGTGAGCCTGGACCGCACCACGCTGCTCGGGATCGCACAAGCGGAGCGCCAGCGGCTCGGCCGGACCGTGCAGTTCGCGGACCCTCAGACGTGGGAGCAGCCGAGCGCCCTCCCCGGCTGGTGGAACCGCGACGTGATGGCCCATCTCGCCGCGCAGGACACCGCTGCAGCACACGTCGTGAAGGGTGATCCTTCCGAGGAGCTCGAGGAGTATCGGGGTCAGCTCGGCGGCCAGCCGTTCACCGTCGACGGGTTCAACGAGTGGGCGGTCGACCGGCGGTCGGGCCTCCCGACACGTGAGGTCCTCGTGACGTGGGGGCAGGCGGCGGACGCGCTGCTCGGCTACGCCGGCCTCCTCTCCGAGGACGGGTGGGCGAAGGAACGCTTCCCGTGGCTCGCGGGCGAGATCGCGGCCCGCTACCTGATCCAGTCGCGAATCGTCGAGTGGTGGGTGCACGGCGAGGACATGCGGGCCACGAACGGCCTCGGTCCCGAGTACCAGCACTGGCCGATCAACCTGACGATCGACATGGGGATCCGGATGCTGCCGTGGGCCCTCGCAGAAGCGGGTCTTGATCTCACCGGCTATAGCGTCGAGGTGGAGGTCGACGGAGCCGGCGGAGGCCGGTGGCACTGGGGCCTCGGCGCCGGCGAGGTGCCACCCGCGAACAAGAAGCCCGACACCACGATCGTCGGCCGCGCCCCGCATCTCGCGCTCGTCGCCGCCCGACGGATCCCGGCCGAGGACGTCCTCGCCTCCGGGAACCTCGTGACGGGCATCGACGCGCAGCTCGGCGTCACGATCCTCCGCCACATCCGCGCGTTCGTCTGAGGGAACCGCCGCTGCCCCTCGCTCGTACCCCTTGCGTGAACGGAACCTGTGTACCGTTTGTCGGAGATGCCGCCCGACGAGCGCGACGCCGATCAGCGCCTGATGCGCTCGTTCGCGACGCGCGATCTCGGCGCGGCCGATCTCCTCTATCAACGGTTCGCGGGGCGGATCTACGGGCTCGGTCTCGTGATGCTCGGCAACGAGGCCGCTGCGCAGGATCTCGTACAGGACACGTTCGTGAAGCTCTGGCGGAACGCCGATCGGTACGACCGCTCGCGGGGCAAGCTGGAGACCTGGGTCTTGCTGATGGCCCGGTCGCTCGCGATCGACGCGATCCGGCGCCGGGTGTTGGAGGTCCGGACCCTCGAATCCGTCGACCGTCCGGCCGAGATCGACCAGGGTCCGGGTCCCGACGAGCGTGCCGTGACGGTCGACCTGACCGAACGGGCCCGGCGCGCCATGTCGTCGCTGCCGGCCGAGCAGCGCGCCGCGTTGGAGCTCGCCTACCTCGGTGGGAAGACGAGCGCCGAGATCTCCGACCTCGAGGGCATCCCGGTGGGGACGGCGAAGACGCGGATCCGAGCGGCGCTGCTCCGACTCCGGGATCTGCTCGCCTCCGACATCGAGTCGGCCAGGGGTGGTGACCGTGACGACGTGTGAGGACGTCCGTCCGCATCTCCCCGATTTCGTCCTGGGGCCCGCGGTCGATCCCGACGAGCTGGGCATCCGCCGGCATCTCCGTGGGTGCGGTGCCTGTCGACGAGAGCTCGACGCCCTGGAGGACGGCCTCCGCGTGTTCGGGTCGACGATGGAACGACCGGTCCCGTCGCAGATGCGAGAGCGCGTGATCACCGTGCTCTCCGAGGAATGGGCCGACGAGAAGACCTCGCGAGGCCGGGGGCCTGCACCACGTGGGTGGAGGATCGCGGTCGCCGCCTCGATCGCGCTCGCGGTCCTCGCGGCAACGTTCGGGCTGATCCAGCTGGGCAGGGCGCGTGAAGCGTCGAGGGACGCCGCCAGCTTCCGCACGGTCCTCGCGACGCTCGGCGGCACCGGCTTCAAGGTGGGCACGCTCCAGGCGGCCACCCAGACGCCGGTCGCCGGCAGTGTCGTCGCCTACGAGTCCAGCCACGACCAGTCGTTCGTCGTCGTCTTCGTACGGACGCCTCATCTCAGCGGACGGGGATCACTCCTCGTGTCCCGATCCGACGGAACGTCCTGGAACCCGGGGCCGATCGAGTTCGACGGAGACGGCGACGCGGCGGTGTGGTGGGTGACCGATCGGAGCATCGACTCCATGACCGGGCTCACGATCAACGCGCCCGATGGCTCGACGCTCGCCACCGCCGGGCTCCGACCGGCCTAACGGGAGACCACGAGCCGCTTCACCGATCGTTTCCGGGCGCCGAAGCGGTACTTGTAGGCGTAGTCCCCCTTCAGGAAGTCGAAGACCGCGCACCCCTGCTCGATCGCCTGGCGCACGTCCTCCGCCACGAGGACCATCCCCGGCGCCAGCTGCTGCCATCCCCGATCGAACGCGGAGTTGTACAGCGAATACCTCCCCTCGAACACGAAGCCGATCGTACCCGCGGCGAGCTCGTCGTTCACGCGGATGAACGACAGCCGGAAGACGCCCCGCTCGCACAGCGCCTCCCCCAGCCGTCGGAAGAAGATCTCCATGCCCGGGACCATGAACACGCCCTTGGGGCCTTCGCTCATCCGGTGCAGTTCCACGAACCGATCGAGGAGCGGCAGAAGGGTCCCGCTCGTCGCGGTCTCGATCCGGAACGGGCCTGCCTCCGCCTCGAGCTTCTTCGCCTTCCGCCGGATCTCATGGCGGAGCTTCGAGGGGATCTGCTGCAGGTACGCCTCCCACGTCGCGGGGAGCTCGAGGTACGGCGCGACCCCGTTCTGGTCCTCGGTCTCCTCCACCGCGAGCCCGTGCGCCACGGCCGCGTCCCGAAGCGCGGGGAGCCACGCGGAATCCTCGGGGAGGCCGCGGAGATCCGCGGTGCGCCAGTCCGCCCGGTCGAGCAGCTCAGTCCAGAGACGGTCGCAGAAGGCCGTCGTGAGCTGCGGGCGAGCGACGGGACCGAGGTAGTCCGTCACCTCCGTCCCACCGAGGAACCGCAGGGTGTCGTCGATCCGCTCGAAGGCCGCGGCCGCCACCTGGGTGCCGGCCTCCTCGCCGAACGCGAGCAGGAGGTGATCGGGTTCCTCGCCGAACTCCTCCCAGTAGAGCTTGAGGAACTCCGGCGTGTGGAAGATCGTCCCGGCTGGGTCGAGTCGAACGAGCTCGCTCCAGTCGCGGCGGAGGAAATCGCGGGGGTCTTCGGAGAAGACCACATCCAGCGTCACCAGGAGCCGCCGCCCCCGCCCCCGCCGCCTCCGCCGGAGGAGCCGCCGCCCCCGAACCCGCTCGAGCCCGAGGACGCCGGGGTCGAGGCGAGCGTCCCACCGGTGGTCACCGCGAAGCCATCGATCGAGTCCGCGAACGCGGCCGCGGTGAACATCCGCGGCCCCACGTACCAGCTCGACGTGTCGGGCTGGAGCCCGAGATCCTCGAACGCCTTCGCCCACTTCTTCGTGAGCCCGAAGACGATCGCGTACGGCAGGTACCGGGTGAAGACGTTCTCTTCCTCGGCCCAACGAGCCATGTGCTGCTCCGCGGTGGCGATCACCCTGCGGAAGCCACGGATACGGCGGAGCATCGCGGTCCCCTTCGCCGTGCGCGCCGGCATCTGCCTCGCCATCAGCGAGAGCGCGAGGCCGGCCACGATCACGGGGATCCCGACGATGCCCCAATGCGTCCAGCGGGCGAGCACGAACGTGACCGCTGCCCCGGCGACGAGGAGGAAGACACCGGCGCCCGCCCACCGGAGACGGACCCGATCGGGTCGGGCACGGAACCACTTCTGGCGCATCGCGTCCGAGTACAGGGCGCTCTCGATACCATGCAGGCGTTCGGCGAACGTCGTCTTCAGCTCCGACACCCTCACCTCGGTCCCGTCCCGGAAGAGCCCATCGAGGAGCTTCCGTTCGTACGCGAGGAGCTCGCTCCCCGCGCCCTCCAGGCGGATCAGGGTCCAGTCCGTCTTGGAGAAGAGGCCCGTGTCGGGGATCTCCTGGATCAGGAGGAAGCCGCGGCCGGCGAGATCGACGATCGTCGCGGTGACGTCGATCACGTTGGCGCGCTCGTCCAGCAACGTCCCGATCTGTCCCGGACGAACGTTCTCCGGAGGTGCGAACTCGACGGGAGCCTCCGCGTCGCCTTCGCCCAGCGGCACCGGCTCGCTCTCGCCGGACGGGCTGCCCATCACCTGGTCGATCTGCGACCCGATGAAGCGGCGGTCCCGCCCCTCTCGCCACCACAGGCGGCCGAGCAGACCGCCCACGAGCCCGGTCACGGCGAGCGCGGCAGCGATCTTCGTTCCGTCGAGGCTGAAGGCTCGGCCGGGGGCCCAGCGCTCCTCGAGGATCGGGCTCGGCTCGGGCACGGCGCCCTTCGGGATCGCGACGACGATCGTGAGCCCCTCGTACGGCTGCAACGTGCGGTCTGCCGAGAACCTCGCGGTCCCCCCGTCGTGCCTCGCGGTCCCACACACGTCCGTGCCTCCCTCCCAGCCCTGGAAGCAGGCGACGCGCTGCACGTCTGCGGGAGCGTGGACGACGACGCGAACGTTCTCGATCGGAGCCTGCCACTCGTCCCCGATCGCGTTCCAGTACAGCTCGTCGTGCGCATCGAAGGCATTGAGCGCACCTGCCACCCGGTAGGTGAGGGTGTAGGTGTGCCGGCCGGAGATCTCGACGTCGGGGTCGCCCACGCGGATCACCGTCGACCCTCCCTCTTCGGAGACCTCCACGTCGGACGGCGCGGTGGAGCTCCGCACGGATACGTCGTCGATCGGGTACACCCGGTCGTGGACCTCGTCGTGGTGGAACCGTGTCGGGATCGTCCGGAAGATGCCGTGGCGGAGCGCGGATCCGAAGTCGTAGTCGATCGTCTCGGTGACCTCGAGATCCCCGTCATCGAGGATCCGGATCTCGACACCGTAGGAGTGGATGACCTCGCTCCCCGACTGCCCGGCGGCGGACCCTCCCAGCCACAGGAGCAACACGGCGGCCGCGAACGTCGGGAGCAGGGTCCGTCTCATCACTGCACGAAGTAGAAGGAGATGGCCATGATGCCGTACGCACCCATCAGCTGCGCCCCCTCGAGCCAGTTGGATCGTCCGTCCACCGAGATCATGAACACGAGGAAGGTCGACAGCGCCACCGCGGCGACCTCGAACGTGCTGAACACGAAGTCCATCGGGTGCCCGGCCAGGAGCGAGATGAACACCAACGCCGGCGCCACGAACAGGGCGATCTGCGTCGAGGAACCGATCGCGATCTCGAGCGTCACGTCGACCTTGTTGCGCAGCGCGAATAGCACCGCCGACGAATGCTCGGCCGCGTTCCCGATGATCGGGATCAGGATCAGCCCCACGAAGAGCTCCGACAAACCGAGGGACTCGATCGCGGGCTCGAGCGACCCGACGAGGAACTCCGACATCAGCGCGACCAGACCCGTCGAGGCGACCAGTAGCCCCATCGCCTTCCGGCGCGACCACGTCGGCTCCTCGTGCTCGGTGGGCGTCCGGAACAGGTGCTCGTGGGTCACGAGGGTGAATGCGAGCGCGCCGACGTAGAGCGCGATCAGGACCGCGGCGACCGTCCCCGAAACGACCTCACGCTGGATCAGGCTGTGGTTCCCGCCGAGCGCGAACAGGGCTGGCATCAGCAGGCCGGTCACCGCGAGAACGAGGGACGTCGCATGCACCGAGGCGGCACGCGCGTTGTACTCCTGCTCCTCGTGCCGCAGCCCGCCCACGAAGAAGGACAGACCGAGGACGAGGAGGAGGTTCCCCAGGATCGACCCCGTGAGCGAGGCCTTCACGATCTCCACCTTGTCCTCGAGGATCAGGAAGATCGCGATGATCAACTCGGTGACGTTGCCGAACGTGGCGTTGATCAAGCCCCCCAGGCGTGGGCCGATGTGGAGCGCGAGCTGCTCGGTGGATCGGCCGATCAGTCCTGCCAGCGGCAGGATCGCGCCGGCCGAGGTGAGGAAGATCGCGAGGTCGGGACCGCCCGCCAGCTCCAGGACGATCGCGAGGGGAACGAGGACCAGGAACCAGTCGAGCGAGGGCTTCAGGGAGCGCGTTCGCCTCGGTGTCGTCGTCGGCACGGGCGCCAGGGTAGACGGTCGGCGCTAGCCGAGCGGCTACTGGGCGGCGGCGGCGCCGTCCGACACCGCTTCCTGCAACACGTCCCACGCCAGCACGGCGCACTTGATCCGGATCGGGTACTTCACGACGCCTTTCAGCGCGACGAGGTCGCCGAAGACGTCCTCGTCAGGCTCGACCTCGCCCGCCAGCATCCCCCGCACGTGGGCGGCGAGGGACATCGCGTCCTCGACCGTCTTCCCGCCCACCGACTCCGTCATCATCGAGGCGCTCGACTGACTGATCGAGCAGCCCGCGCCCTCGAACGTGACCTCCAGGAGCTTCCCGTCCTCCAGGTTGGCGGAGACGGTGATCTCGTCGCCGCACAGCGGGTTGTTCTTCGTGCTCGTCACGACGGCCCCCGGCAGCCCGCGCTTGTTCCGGGGGTTCTTGTAGTGATCGAGGATCGTTTCCTTGTAGATGTCGTCGAGCGCCACGGTCCCTCCGATGCTACGAGCTGAAGAACGCTTCCGCTTTGGCCAGCGCGTCCACGAGGACGTCCACCTCGTCACGCGTGTTGTACACGTAGAACGACGCCCGAGCGGTCGCCGGCGTCGCGAACCGGCGCATCACGAGCTGCGCGCAGTGGTGGCCCGCCCGGACCGCCACGCCCTGCTCGTCCAAGACCGTGGCCAGGTCGTGGGGGTGGACGTCGCGGAACCAGAAGCTCACCGCGCCGCCGCGCGCGGCGGCGTCCTTCGGCCCGTACACGGTGGCGCCCGCCGAGAGCAGCGAGTCGAGCGCGTACCGCGTGATCTCCTCCTCGTGCGCCCGGACGGCGTCCATGCCGAGAGCCTGGAGGTAGTCGACAGCGACGCCGAGCCCGACCTGCTGGGCGATCTGCATCGTCCCGGCTTCGAACTTGTAGGGGATCTCCTTCCACGTGGAGTGGTCGTGGAAGACCTCGTGGATCATCTCGCCGCCACCGAACATCGGATCCATCGCCTCGAGGTGCTCGGCCTTCGCGTACAGGCCGCCGCTCGCCGTGGGACCGAGCATCTTGTGGCCGCTGAACGCCAGGAAGTCGCAGTCCAGCTCGCCGACGGAGACCCCGTTGTGCGGCACGAGCTGCGCGGCGTCCACCGCGACGAGCGCGCCCACCGCGTGGGCGGCCTCGACGAGCTGGCCGAGCGGGGTGATCGTCCCCAGGGCGTTGGACATCCCCGTCACCGACAGGATCTTCGTTCGCTCGTTCAGGAGTGAGCCCAGCTCCGAGAGGTCGAGCTGCCCGTCGTCGGTGAGCGGGATGTAGCGGAGGACCGCGCCTGTCACCTGCGCCGTGAGCTGCCACGGCACGATGTTCGAATGGTGCTCCATGTCGGTGAGGAGGACCTCGTCGCCCTCCTTCAGGAACTTCCGCCCCCACCCCTGGGCCACGAGGTTGAGCGATTCGGTGGTTCCGCGGGTGAACACGATCGTGCGAGGGTCCGGAGCGCCGAAGAACGCGGCGAGCTTCGCGCGGGCGCCCTCGAAGGCCTCCGTCGACTCCTCTCCGAGCGTGTAGATCCCGCGGTGGGCGTTCGCGTTGTGGTTCGCGTAGAAGTCGGAGACGGCGTCGATCACCTGCCGGGGCTTCTGGGACGTGGCGGCCGAGTCCAGATAGACGAGCGGGTGGCCGTTGATCGTGCGCTCCAGGATCGGGAAGTCCCGCCGGATCCGCTCGACGTCCAGCACGCTCGGCGCGGTGCCGAGCTGCTCCTTGGCGCTCATCCCTTCTCCTCTCCCCCGTCCTCGATCCCGAGCTCCTCGCGGATGCCCTCGTAGCCCTTCTCCTCGAGCTCGCTCGCGAGCTCTGGACCCCCCGACCTCACGATACGACCCTGCATCATCACGTGGACGCGATCGGCCGTGATGTAGTTGAGGATCCGCTGGTAGTGGGTGATCAGCAAGACCCCGAGCTCCGGGCCCACCAGCTCGGCCACGCCCCCGGCCACCAGCTTCAGCGAGTCGATATCGAGGCCGGAGTCGGTCTCGTCCAGGATCGCGATCTCGGGCTGGAGGACCGCGAGCTGCAGGACCTCGTTCCGCTTCTTCTCGCCTCCCGAGAACCCTTGGTTCACGTAGCGCTGCACCATCGCGTCCTCGATACCGAGCCGATCCATCTGCTCCTTCATGTGCTTGCGGAACGCGAGCGCGCTCATCTGCTCGCCTTTCACCGCCTGGTGCGCCGTTCGGAGGAAGTTCACGACACTCACGCCGGGGACCTCCGTGGGGTACTGCAACGCGAGGAACAGACCCCGCTTCGCCCGCTGATCCGTCGTGAGGCCGGTGATCTTCTCGCCCTTGAAGATCACGTCGCCGCCGGTCAGCACGTATCCCGGGCGACCCATGATGATGTTGGACAGCGTCGACTTCCCCGAGCCGTTGGGCCCCATCAGGGCATGGGTCTCTCCCTGCGTCACCGTCAGGTCGATCCCCTTCAGGATCTCCTTGCCTTCCACCTCCGCCCGGAGATCTCGGATCTCAAGCATCGCGCGGCCGTTGGTCTCGCTCATGGTCTTCACACCTCGATGTAGATGTCGTCGTCCTCGGTCGTGATCGGGAAGACGTCCACCGGCGTCGTGGCCGGCAGGCTCCTCGGCTTCCCGCTGTTCAGGTCGAACGAGGACCCGTGCTTCGGGCACTCGATCGTCTCGAAGTCTTCGTCGACGTCCCCCTCGTCCAGGAAGTAGTGGGCGTGGCTGCAGATCGCGTCGATCGCCCGGAGTCCCTCGTCGCCGAGGTTCACGATCGCCACGAGGCGGCCGTCGACCGGGAAGCGCTTCGCCTCACCGGGTCCCGGCGCCTCGGCGACCTCGCAGACCTTGATCCGGCCCATCAGCCCGCCGCCTGCCCGAGGGCCGCCCGATCGAGCTCGTCCTGGATGGCCTGCTCGGCACCCTCGCGCACCTCGTCGATCTTCACGCGGTCGAGGACCTCCTGGAAGAAGCCCGAGACGATGAGCCGTTCGGCCTCCGCACGAGGGATGCCGCGGCTCGTGAGGTAGAAGATCGCGTCCTCGTCGACCGGACCCACGCTCGCCGCGTGACCGCAGCGGACGTCGTTCGCCTCGATCTCGAGGTTCGGGATCGCGTCGGCCTTCGCGTGCTCGGACAGCACGATGTTGCGTGACGTCTGCATCGCGTTCGTCTTCTGCGCGTCGGGCCGAACGTGGACCCACCCGCTGTAGACCGCACGGGAGTGATCGCGGAGCGCGCCCTTGTAGAGGAGGTCGCTGGTGCAGTTGGGCGCCACGTGGTCCTGGATCGAGCGGTGGTCGAAATGCTGGTCCTCGTCGGCGAAGAAGACCCCGAGCATCTCGGAGAACCCGCCGGGCTCGGCGAGGATCGTCTCGGCCTCGGCGCGCGCGAGGGAGGCACCGAACCCGATGTTCAGCGTGCGGAGGGTCGAGTCGCGCCCGACGGTGGCCCGCTGGATCCCCAGGTGGGTCACGCCGCTCCCCCACTCCTGGATAGAGACGTAGCGCACGTGGGCGCCGTCGCCCACATGGATCTCGGTGATCGCGTCGCTGAAGGCTCGGCGCAGGTCCGGGCTCGCGTAGCGATCGATGAACGTGACCTCCGAGCCCGCTTCGACCACGACCAGCGTGTGCGGGAAGACGGCGGCTCCGTCGGCGTCGAGGTAGGTGAGCGTCTGGATCGGGAGCTCGATCGCGGTGTCCCGCGGCACACGAAGGAACGTGCCTCCGGTTCGGAAGGCGGCGTGGAGCGCCGTGAACTTCGTCCGACCGGCAGGGACGAGCTGATGGAGGAAGGGCTCGAGGAGCTCGGGGTGCGTCTCCGAGGCCTCGTCCAGGCTCCCGAACCACACGCCGCGGTCGGTGAGCGTGGCGCTCCGCTGGGTCGAGAGCACGGTGCCGTTCCGCTGGATCTGCAGGCCCGCCCGCTCGCCCGCGACCCCCGCGGAGCCGAGGAGCCCGTGCCGGTTCAGATCCTCAGGGCCGCCCCCGTCAGCGAAGGGCAGGAAGTCGAGCTCGAAGGCAGAGAGGTCCGTGTAGCGCCACTCTTCGGTCTCCTGGGACGGGACGGGCATCGCGTTGAAGAGCTCGAGGGCCCGTCGACGCTGCGGCGCAATGGACCCGGTGGCTTCGGGCAATGCCTCCAAGGCGC
>JBOGVC010000239.1:0-8085 GCA_050695275.1 Actinomycetota bacterium
CCGTTCACCACACCCTCGACGGCCTGGTCGAGCGGCGCGTCCTCGAACCCGATGTTGGCCGCCTTGCCTCCCAGCTCGAGCGTGAGGCGCTTGTGGGATCCGGCGATCGTGCGGCGGATCTGCTTGCCCACCTCTGTGGAGCCCGTGAACGCGACCTTGTCGACGTCGGCGGCCACGAGGGCCGCGCCGGTCTCCCCCGCTCCCGTGAGCACGTTCACCGCGCCGGGCGGCAGCTCCGCCGCTTGGATCACCTCCGCGAGCAGCAACGCGGTGAGCGGCGTCGTCTCCGCTGGCTTCAGGACGGCCGTGTTCCCGGTGGCGAGGGCGGGCGCGAGCTTCCACGCCGCCATCAGCATCGGGAAGTTCCACGGGATCACCTGTCCGGCCACGCCGATCGGGCTCGCGTCGCGGCCGGGGAACGCGTAGTCGAGCTTGTCGGCCCACCCGGCGTAGTAGAAGAAGTGCGCCGCGGCGAGCGGGAGGTCGATGTCGCGGGACTCCTTGATCGGCTTGCCGCCGTTCATCGACTCCAGGACGGCGAACTCCCGGGCCCGCTCCTGCAGCGCGCGGGCGATCCGGTAGAGGTACTTGGCCCGCTCGCGGCCGGGGAGGTCGCGCCAGCGGGACTCGAACGCGTCGCGCGCCGCGGCGACCGCCAGGTCGACATCCTCCGGGCCGGCCTCGGGCACCTCGGCGAGGACGTCTTCGGTGGACGGGTCGATCGTCGCCATGTACTTCCCGCTCTTCGGCTCGACGAACTCTCCGCCGATGAACAGCCCGTAGCGGTCCTGGAGACGGACGACGTCCTTGGACTCCGGCGCGTCCGCGTACTCCCACGCAGGCGTCTGCTCCCGGGTCGTGTCGAGCTCGGTCATCGGCCCCTCATACGAGGAACGGTAGTCGACTTGTGGCCGGATGATCGGGAGGGCTCGAATCGGCCCTCAGCCGGTCGACGATGCACCCGCGACGCGTGCCCACGGCCTGCTGAGGAACACCGCTCGGACCAATGAGTCGAATCCCACCGGGCACCACCGGCTGGTAACGGACGGCGATGGATCCGCGAACGAGAGGGTCCCGCCCAACGACCACCCGATCGACCACGTGCTGCCGAAGCAATCATCAGCTCGATCGGTGAAGACGAGCCGGTCGCCGGACACTTCGTAGGTTCCGACGGCGTCCCATGCATCGCCACTCGGGGCTTCTCGATGGATACGGTAGGTGCCGTTCGAGAGGCTCCATGTATAGGTCCCGACCCAGTCGGGGACGGCGAGCTCGGGGAATCCCTCAGCCAGGAGGTCGCGTCGGCTGACCTCGACACGGAACGCTCCGGCCGGCCCCTCCAGCGGGTGGGCCGGCTCGTCCGGACCGGTCGGGAGCCCGGCGAACTCGGCGGGACACCGGTCGACATGGAGGTACTGCAGACACTCGGTGGCCGTGAATGTTCGCGTCAAGCGCCGGCGAGCAAGGCTCACCAGATCGCCGATCGGAAGGATGTAGAGACGCATCACGCCGTCTTGGCTGGTGGCGGCGAGCCTGCGGCCGTCGGGGCTGAACGCGACGTCTCTGACCGCGTCGCCGGCGCCGATGAGGGTCAGCGTTTCCCGGCCATCCACGTCCCAGAGCCTCACCGTCCTGTCGTGCCCGGCGGTCGCGAGACGGGTACCGTCCGGACTGAACGCGACCGCGTAGACGCTCCCGGCTCCCCCCATCGCCGCGACCCGGTCACCGGTTGCGACGGACCAGATAGCAGCCCCGTCGCCTCCGGCGGTCGCGATGGATCGACCATCGGGACTGAACGCGACATCCCTCGCCACGCCGGTGTGCGCCCCGACGCTCAACAGCCGATCGCCCGATGCCACCCCCCATGCGCGCAGCCGGCCCGTCGCCTGAACGCCCGCCACCATGGCGCCATCCGGGCTGAATGCGACACCCTCCATCGCGTCCCCAGGTCGATCCGGTCCACCGAACGATGCGAGCTCTGCTCCGGTCGCGGCGTCCCATAGGACGACCGTGCTCTCATCGCTTTGATCGGCCCCTATCCCCGTCGCGATCATGGATCCGTCCGGGCTGTAGGCGACGCTCCAGACGAAGCCTTCCTGACGCAGCGGCCGAAGCAGCTGGCCCGTCGACGTGCTCATCACGTACGCGCCGCTTTCGTTGGACACCACGACGGTCGAGCCGTCGGGACTCACGTCGGCGTCATGCCAGCCGGACTCGAGCGGGTCGAATCGAACGAGCCGGTCGCCGGTCGACGATCGCACCACCCATTCCCCGACCACGAGACGGGTTCCATCCGCAACGAAGTCGACGGTGCTCAGCCAGTTCGGGGTCTCGGCGATCGACGGCCACTCCGCTCCGCCCGTGGGCGTGATGTCCCAGATCCGCGCCGTGCCGTCGATACCGCCGGTGAGCAATCGCGTTCCATCGTGACTGAAGTCGACGAGCCCGATGGTGCCCTGATGTCCCGACAGGGCGAGGAGCTCCTCACCGGTCTTCGCATCCCATATGCGAGCGGTCCCGTCGACCCCACCCGTCGCGATCTTCGTTCCGTCGGCGCTGAAGGCGAACCCGGTCACGCCACCCGCATCGAGCAGGAAGAGCTGCTTTCCGGTCCGTGCGTCCCACACGGCCTGGATCCCACCGCTCCTCGTGCCGGTGAGCCTCGACCCGTCCGGGCTGAACGCGAGACCCCCCACGACCTCGTTCTCCTCTCCGACCTCGACAAGCTCGAGGCCCGTCGTCGCGTCGAGGATCACGCCGTGGCCGTTGTGACACGCACCGAGTGCGATCCGAAAGCCATCAGAGCTGAACACCGGATAACACCAGGGGCCCCCCCCGGAGGGGATGACCCGCTCCTCCCCGGTTCCGATGTCGACGATGCGTAGCCGCCCCCCGTCTCCGCCGTCGTCCACCAGCGCGAGCCGTTCACCGTCCGGGCTGAACGAGGCGCCCAACGTCCAGTCGCCGAGACCAGGCAACCGCAACAGTGCCTCACCTGTCTCCGTGTCCCAGACGATGGTGCGGTTGTCGGGGGCAGAGGACGTCGTCGCGGCACGAGACCCATCGTGGTTGAAGGCGACCGTGTCGATGTCGGCCGCGTGCTCAGACAAGGTGCGGACGAGATCGCCCGAGTCCGCGTCCCAGAGCAGCGCATCATTCTGACCTTGGCCTCCCCACGTCCCGCCCGTGAGGACGAGTTGCCCGTCAGGGCTCCAATCGACGTTGGCGGTCGAAGGGTGCCGGATCTCCATCAACAGGCGGTCCGCCTGCACGGCCCGATGGAGCGCCTCCTCCGCCTCGCGCAACGTGATCCCGTCTTCCAGTGTGGTGGCCACGGCTTGCAGCGCCAGGAGGATGCTGCGCTCCGGGTCGACGTCGAGGTTCGCGAGAGATGCCGCCGCGAGCTCCCTCGCGGTCGCCGACCGGACCTCTCGCTGCGCACGGTCGGTCTGCCGGACCGCGATGACGGTCAGCGCGCTGGCAACGAGGGCGGCGGCGGTGAGGACGCCGACGAGCGCTCGGAGCCGGGACCGGGACCGGTGCTCGATCCTCTGTTCGCGCGCCCGGCGCTCCTCTTCCTGGGATCGCTCGAGCTCCCGCTGGTGTGTGCTCGCCGTCACGAACATGCGCTCGTGCTGGCCGAAGGCGAGGTCCGTGCTCTCGACCCACGCGACCGCACGATCGAGGCGGGTGCCGCGGAGCAGGAAGCTCGCGTCGCGGCCGGACGCGCGCCACTCCGCGGCACCTTGCGCGACCTGTCGTTCGAAGCGGAGATCCTCGCGCGCCTCGTCGATCC
Organism: Actinomycetota bacterium; assembly: GCA_050695275.1. Lineage (GTDB taxonomy): Bacteria > Actinomycetota > UBA4738 > UBA4738 > HRBIN12 > JAJNBA01. The sequence continues at coordinate 3,797 of JBOGVC010000239.1, forward strand.
ATCCGCGGAGCCGCTGCCACGACGTGAGCAGCGCTTCGTGCGCGATCTCGACCGTCGGTTCCCGCGTCGAGGGCTCGCGATCGAAGGTGAGGAGCCGATGGCGACCGAAGGCGTCCAGGACGGCGTCCACAGCTGCGGGCTCCACATCAAGGACGTCGAGGTCCGACCGAACGACGCGGCGGCGAGTGTCCTGCCGTCCTTCGCCCAACGTGACGAGACGTAGCAGCACCTGGCGGGTCGCTCGGCGTCCGTCGGCCCCGCTCGCCTCGAAGAGCCGTTCCGCCCGCGTCGATAACGCGCCGGCGACGCCGCCGAGCGCCAGGTACGCCTCGACGCCGAGCGCGTCTCCGTCTCGTCGTTCGAACAGCTCCGTCAGCGCGTACTGGAGGAGCGGGAGAGCCCCGGGTTGGCTCGCGACGTCGGCGACCATCTCGGCGGTCAATCCAGGTCGCGCACGGACGCCCACGCGCTCGGCCGGGCCGCGGATCGCCTGCTCCAACTCGTCCGGGGTGAGGGGCGGCACCGACTCCGTCCTCATGCCGAGGAGCTCTCCGAACCGCTGGTATCCGAGCGGCCGGTCGAAGAAGTCCGCGCGGAGCGTCACGATCACGGTGAGCGTGCTTCCCGCGTCGACGGCCGCGACGCGCAACGACTCGAGGAAGAGCTCCCGTTCCTGCTCGTCCGTCGTAAGGGTGAAGAGCTCCTCGAACTGATCGACGACGACGACGACGCGGGTGTCGCTGGGCAGCGCCTCGCGCATCGTCTCGAGAAAGCCGCGGGATCCGGACTCGAGGCGGTCGCGGAGTCGGGCGATCGGTCGAGCAGCGACCCGCAGGATCGCTTCCTCCAACTCTTCGAAGGGGTGGATGCGGGGGAACAGCTCGATCACCACGGCATCTGGTCCGGGGAGCGCCCCGCCGCGGATCGCGGGGACCAGGCCGGCGCGGACGACCGATGACTTCCCGCTGCCGCTCGGACCGACGACGGCGAGGAACCTCGACCCGACCGCGTTCTCACGCAGCCGGCCGAGCAGCCGCCCGATCAGCTCGTTGCGGCCGAAGAAGTCCCCCGCGTCGGCCTCCGCGAACGGCCGCAATCCCTTGTAGGGGTTCCGGATGTCGGATGTGGCCACCGCTGGTCCAACCCCATCGGACGAGAGCGCCTCAGCGAGGCCTGCCGCTCCGGGCGCGTCTGCTCCGACGCCGATCAGCTGAAGGACATCCGATCCGTCGGGAGCATCCCCCAGGAGCCGTCGAGCGATCGCGGTCAACTGCTCGAGGTCGTCCTCGACCGTCGGCAGCGGCCCTGTGGCGATCCGGAAATCACAGAGGTAGGCGTTGCCTTCGCCGTCGAACGCGACGTTCGAGGCCCGAACGCTACCGTGCGCCACTCCCTGTCGATGGGCGAACGCGAGCGCGGCGGCGATCTGGTGCACGATCGTTTTCCGCCTCTTCGGGTCGATCGGCTCGCCGCGCTCCTCCAGGGCGCGGAGGCTGCCCCCGCGCAGATAGCGCGTAACCACGTAGGCGCCTGCGGGATCACGCCAGTAGTCGTAGACGGGCGCGATGTGGGGGTGCTCGAGCGCCGCGACGGCTTGCGCCTCGGGCTCGAATCGGCGGATGAACGCGCCGTCGCCCACGAGGCGCTCGTGCAAGACCTTGACAGCGACGTCGCGTCCGACTCGAGGCTGGAGGCCTCGGAAGACCACGCCGGTCGGCCCTTCGCCGATCTTCTCCATCAGCCGATAGCCGCGAAGTGGCTCGCCCCGAAGGTCGAGCTCGGGATCCTGCCGAAGGATGCGCTCCTGGAGTCGCGCGAGCTCGGGCGACGGATCGATCCCGAGCTCGCCGGCGAGGATCTCGCGGGCCCGCTGGAACGATCCGAGCGCGTCGGCCTGGCGACCCTCCCGGTACAGCGCCAGCATCAGCTGTCCCCAGAGCCGCTCCCGCAGCGGATGACGGGCCAACAACGCCTCGGTTTCCCCTACCGCACGCGTCGCCTGTCCGCTCGCGAGGAGGCCGTGGACCCGGTCCTCCTGCGCGGCGAGTCTGAGGTCGTCGAGCCTCGCCGCCTCCGCAAGGAGCGACGATTCGGCGGCCACGTCAGCGAGCGCCGGACCACGCCAGAGCGCCAGGGCGTCGTCGTAGAGGCTCACAGCGAGCTTCGGGTCGACGGCGAGCGCCTTCTTCGCCTCGCGCAGGAGATCGTCGAAGCTGGATGAGTCGAGCTCGGAGGGATCGATCGTGAGCATGTAACCGGGTGGCCGCCACAGGAGCCGTCCCTCGCCAAGGGCCTTCCGCAGATGCGACACATACGTCTGCACCGTGTTCCGTGCGGTCTCGGGCGGCTCGTCCCCCCAGAGCTCGTCGATCAGCGTCTCGGACGGAACCAGCTGGTTCGGACGCAGCAGGAGGTGAGCGAGCACCGCTCGCTGCTTGGGTCCTCCGAGGGGCACGGGGATCGTTCCGGCGTCCACCTCCAGCGGACCGAGCAGCCGGAATCGCATCGCGCCCCGATAGACGGACCTTGCCGGCCCCTTCGCTCCGAAGGCCCGCATCTCCTCCACGACGTCCGTGGATGTCGACGCGATCGCGAGGACGCCGACGGGGTCGGCCAGCCCCTTCAACCGGACCTCGCCCCGGTCGAGATACCGCACGCCTTCGACCGATCGAGCGAGGTGGACCACGCTTCGGGTGCCAAGGATCTCCCCCGCGCGGGCGTTGGCGCACAGGCGTGCCGCGGTGTTCAACGCGCCTCCCCGGTAACCGCCCTCGACGATCACCGCCTCTCCAGCATCCAACCCGATGCCGACCGGCAGTGGCATGTCGGGCGATCCAACCGTCTCCCGCAGGAATCGGCTCTGGAGCTCGACGGCTGATCGGATCGCCTGTCGCGGGGATCCGAACTCGACGAGGACCTCGTCGCCGCGGATCTCCACGAGGGTTCCGTCCCGGGACTCGACCTCCTCGCGGACGGTCGCGGCGAACCGTGCCGCGAGGCGTCCGGCCGCTTCGTCCCCCCGCTCCTGGGTGAAGGTGGTGTACCCGCGGATGTCGGCGATCAGGAAGGTCCGGATCCCGGAACGACCGTCGTCTCGGCCCGCCTCCGTTCCGGCTGGCTCGGTCGAGTGGTCGCGACTCCCCTGAAGGCTGTCCACCCCGCCTCACCTCACGCGCCGAGTATCGGACTTGCGGTCTCAGGACGCCACCGGCGTCCCGTCGTCTTCACGAGCAGACTCGCCGACCCCACTGGAGAACCGCTTGAAAGACGCCGTCAGTCGAGCTCATGCAGGGCACGAGGAGCCTCCACGCGGCTGGCCTCAGCGTCGCCACGAGAGCCCTCAGCGGGAGGGCGGAACGGAAAGGAGAGATCGATGGCAAGCGATCTCAAGGAGAGGCAACGCTCGCCGATCGAACTGACGGCGAACCGAGATCGGCCACGCAGCTCGGATGCCCGCTGGCCGGATGTCGCCACGTGGCTCGTCCTGGCGATCCTCGTCGCGGTGACTCTGCTCGTGCTCGCGAAGGGAGGGTCGCGGCCCTCCGCCAGCGCGGAGCAGTGGCAACGCAACGTCGAGGGGATGCTGACAAGCACCCGCGAGGGTTCGGGCTCTGCACGGATCGAGGGTTCTACCCCCACCCAACCCTCACGCAGATATGCGAACGGGGCTCTCGAGAACGAGATCCGGGAAGCAACGGCGGCCAGCTCGGACGTCGAGCGCCGCGAGGGCTGAATCAAGGGGTTCGATCGCACGGGTGCGGGGAGCGATCCCCGCACCCGTTCCACGCTCAGGCTTCGCCGCTCGGCGTCTCCCGGCGAGACGACAGGTACGCGCCCGCGATGACCAACGCCACTCCCCCGATCGCAACGGGACCGACGACGTCGTTCCGGAGGAGCACCCCCAGCAGGAGGGCCACGACGGGGATCAGGTAGCCGACGATCGAGGCGCGTGTGGCTCCGACCCGTCCGACCAACCGACCCATCAGGACGAACGCGACGCCGGTCCCGAGCATTCCGACGGCGGCCATCGCGAGGAGCGAGGACCACGCGAACCGCGACCCGGGGATCGAGCTCAGTCCGAGAGGCGCCGTGAGCACGCCGCCGATCGCGAGGATCCGCGCCATCACCGGGAGCGACCCGTACTTCTGCTGGAGCGGCGTGGCGACGTTGAACGCGATGCCGTAGCAGAGCGTCGCCACGAGGATCAGCACGACGCCGATCGCCTGATTGGAGCCGTGGCCGGCGACCGACAGCGCGATCGCGGCCACTCCGAGGAAGCCGATCGGGAT
>JBOGVC010000240.1:0-8796 GCA_050695275.1 Actinomycetota bacterium
GCACGCACTCGGTGCCACCGCCTTCTCCGCGACGTTCGGGGCGTTCTTCACCCGCGCCTACGACCAGATCCGGATGGCGGCGATCGGGCGGGCGGATCTCCGCCTGTGTGGATCGCACGCAGGGGTATCGATCGGAGAGGACGGTCCCTCCCAGATGGCGCTCGAGGACCTCGCCGCCCTCCGCGCGATCCACGGCACGACCGTCCTCTACCCCTCGGACGGCAACGCCACGGTCGGGCTCGTGACGTCGATGGCCGACCTCCGCGGCATCTCCTACCTCCGCACGACGAGAGAGGCCACACCGGCGCTGTACGGACCGGGGGAGGACTTCCCGATCGGCGGGTCGAAGACCCTCCGCGAGGGCGACGACGTAACGCTCATCGGTGCGGGCATCACGGTCCACGGATCGCTGGAAGCCGCCGACCGTCTCGCGGCCGACGGGATCGAGGCGCGCGTGCTCGACTGCTACAGCGTCAAGCCGATCGACGCGACGTCGCTCCGAAAGGCCGCAGCCGCGACCGGACTGCTGGTCGTGGTCGAGGATCACAGGATCGAGGGTGGCCTGGGCGACGCGGTGCTCGACGCGCTCGCCGCGGGAGGGACACTCGCCGGGCGGGTGATCAAGCTCGCCGTGACGGACATGCCCGGGTCGGGCGCACCCGAGGAGCTCCGGGAGTGGGCGGGGATCGATGCCGGCGCGATCGTGGGGACGGTGCGGAGCGCACTCAGCCGAGACTGACGTCCGTCAGATGGCTCCGCTCGCCACGCGGAGACCACCGAAGGACATGGCGATGATCTCCTCCGGCGGCACGGCCTTCGAGAAGTGGAAGCCCTGTCCCATCACGCACCCGTGCTCCCGAACGAACGCGAGCTCTCCTTCGGTCTCGATCCCTTCGGCCAGCGTCGTGACGCCGAGCCCTCGCGCTAGCTGGATGAAGGCGGTGACGATGCTCTGCTTCTGCGGATCGACGTCGACACCGCTGACGAACGATCGATCGATCTTGAGCACGTCGACCGGCATGTCTCGGAGCCGAGCGAGCGAGGAGTACCCGGTTCCGAAATCGTCGATCGCGATCCGGAGGCCACCGTCGTGGAGCGCCTCGAGGATCGTCTGCGCGCGGTCCGGGTCGGTCATCGCCGACGACTCCGTGATCTCGACGATGACCTTCGTGGGATCGATGCCGCCTTCGCGGATCCGATCGAGGATGCCGCTGGCCAGGTCCGGCTGCCAGAACTGGCGGGGCGACAGGTTGAAGCTGGTCGAGAGGTCCATCTCCAGCTCGCGCCAGGCCTGCGCCTGGTAGACGAGCTCGCGCACGACCCAGTCGCCGATCGCTTCGATCAACCCGAGCTCCTCCGCCACGGGGATGAAGTCGCCCGGCGGCACCATCGTGCCGTCGGCCTCGATCCAGCGGATCAGCGCCTCCACCCCGCGCATGCGGCCGGTCGCCAGGTCGAGGACGGGTTGGTAGTAGAGCGTCCATCGCTGGCTGTCCACAGCCTTGCGCAGCCTCGTCACGAAACGGAGCTTGGCGGAGGAGTCCAGGGCGCCCCGGTTGGATACGACGTACGCGTGCCCTCCCTTCTTGGACTCCAGCATCGCCGCGTCCGCGTTCCGGAGGAGGCTGCCCGGCTCGTCGCCGTCCTGGGGGAACAGGCTGATCCCGATCGATGCGGAGACATAGAGCTCGGTGCCACCCGCGCGGAACGGAACGGTGAGGGCATCGAGGATCCGCTGCGCCGCCGACTCCGCACGCGCGACGGCCGCTTCGACGTTGTCGCCGTCGCGCTCGAGGTCGGCGAGCAAGAGCAGGAAGGTGTCACCGGACCGGCGAGCGACCAGGTCGGTCTCCCTGGTCGCCTCGCGGAGCCGTTCGGCCACGACGTTCAGGACCTCGTCGCCGGCGAGCCGGCCGAGCGAGTCGTTCACGAGGCGGAAGTCGTCGATGTCCACGCAGATCACCGCCACGGAGTCCTGGTGGTGCTTCGCGCGTGCGATGGAGAGCTCGAGCAGCTCCTCGAACATCGCGCGGGTCGGGAGTCCGGTCAGCTCGTCGTGGTACGTGAGGAACGCGACCTTCTCGTCCCCGCGCTTCATCTCGGTGACGTCGAACATCACGCCGAGCGAGAACGTGGGGAGGCCGCGCTCGTCCCGGACGATCCTCGCCTCGTCGCGGATCCAGACGACCCGCCCGTCCTTGCGATACATCCGGTAGTCGAGCGAGAACGATTCGCCGGTCTCGTTGTGACGCTGGTTCTCGGCGATCGCGCGCGGGCGATCGTCCGGGTGGACGATCCGCAACCAGAGATCCGGGTCGCCGATCCATTCCTCCGCCGCGTAGCCGAGCAGCTGCTCCACCTGCGGGCTCATGTAGACGGTCGATGCCGCGTCGTCGAGCGCGTCGATGTAGGTCACCGCGGGGATGTGCTCGACGATCGAGCGGTACCGGTCGCCCACGATCTCGTCCATGGACACCTGGCGCTGCCGCTGGATGTCGGCCGCGATCGATCCGGCCAACACGCGCAGGAGCTCGATCTCCCCGGTCCCCCAGGAACGACCGCCGTTGCAGTCGTCCACGCTGAGGAACCCCCACCAGCCGTCGTCGATGGCGATGGGGACCGCGACGAACGATGCCGTCCCCTCCGCGGCGAGGATCCGCCGCTCGGACTCCGGGAGATCGGTCACGGACGCGCTCAGCACGCGATGATCCCCGAGGACCTCGATCCACCGGATGAAGTCGGGGGAGTACGGGTGCAGCGTCGTGCTCGGATCGTCGAAGACCCCCCGGATCCCGTTCCGCCTCCATTCCGAGGTGAGGTTCATCCAGAGGCGGCCATCGGGATCGCGGATGTTCTCGAACAGGGCGACCCGATCGGCGCCGAGCTCCCGCCCCACGTTGGCGAGCGCATCCGACACCTGGGCATGCGGGGACGCGGCGCTCGACACGCCGGGATCGACCGCCGGAACGGCGGCCGGGGACGAGCCCTGCGAGACGTCCATCCCTCCAGCTATCGGCGGCCCCCGAGGGGCGCTGAAGGAGCCGCCCAGGCACCCCTGCCTGCTACTCTTCCGGGCCGATGGCCGACTACAAGCAGGTTCTCCACGAGCGCCTCTACGTGCGTGTTCCGGGCACGGACAAGCTGCGCAAGACGGCTGCGGCCCGCCTGAAGCACCTGGTGGCCACGGGCTGGCGCGAGACCGAGCGAGACCGCAAGCCCGACCACATCTGGGTGCGCTTCGAGCGCACGGGCCACGCCCCGATGCGGGCGCGGCTGCCCAAGAAGGCGCCTGAGATCCAGATCGAGCGCCGACCCCGCCGGGACAACCGTGGCGGCGGCTTCAGAGGCGGCCGGCGCTAGCCGATAGGCTCGATACCGGATATCGTCCGGTGAACTGACCCTTTGACCGGACTTCCTTCGGGTAGGATGGCGAGTCCGAACATCCTGTGCGGTCTCCCCAACCGACGACGAGCCTGCGAGGACCTGATGAGCGTGGAATTCCTCAGTCCCCCTTCGGGGCGGCCCGGACATCGCGATCCGCACGCCCATGCGGCCGCCCAGCCCTTCACCTATCCCCTGCAGCGCCCCTACGCGGAGCCGGACTGGACCCGCCTCCCGGCGTACCGGGACGTCACCACGGAGCAGTGGGAGTCCGCCCAATGGCAGCGGGCGCACACCGTGAAGAACCTGAAGGAGTTCAAGGCGGCCCTCGGGGAGCACCTCGACGACGAGCTGCTCGCGGACATCGAACGCGACCAGCAGGAGCGGGCCACGATGTCCATGCTCCTCCCGCCCCAGATGATCAACACGATGGACGAGACCGATCTCCGCGCGGACCCGGTCCGGCTGTACATGGCGCCGGCATTCAGCGACCGGGATCAGGAGTTCCCCTCCCACCCGTTCGCCTCGCGCGATTCACTCCACGAGGCCGACATGTGGGCCGTGGAGGGCCTGACCCATCGCTACCCGACCAAGGTCCTCGCCGAGCTGATCCCCACCTGCCCCCAGTACTGCGGTCACTGCACGCGGATGGACCTCGTGGGCAACGACACGGTGCAGGTCCTCAAGTACAAGTTCGAGGCGAAGCAGAACGACCGCTGGGACGCGATGCTCGATTACCTCCGGCGCACGCCGAGCGTCCGCGACGTGGTCGTGTCCGGCGGCGACATGGCCAACGTCCCGATCAAGCGACTGGAGACGTTCGTGATGGGCCTGCTCGACATCGACAACGTCCGCGACATCAGGCTCGCGACGAAGGGCCTCATGGGGATCCCGCAGCACTTCCTGCAGGACGAAGTGAAAGCGGCGGCGGAGCGGATGGCCTCACGGGCCAACGAACGCGGCGTGGACATCGCCGTCCACACCCACGTGAACGCGGCGCAGCAGGTGACGCCCCTCGTGGGGCGAGCGACCAAGGTGTTCCTGGACGCGGGCTTCCGCGACGTCCGGAATCAGGGCGTGCTGCTCCGCGGCGTGAACACCACGCCGCAGCAGCTCCTCGAGCTCTGTTTCATGCTCCTGGACCACGCGAAGGTCCTCCCGTACTACTTCTACATCTGCGACATGATCCCGAACGCAGAGCACTGGCGGACGGCTGTCTGGGAAGTGCAGGAACTCCAGCACGCGATCATGGGCTACCTCCCGGGCTTCGCGACACCGCGGATGGTCGTGGACGTCCCGTTCGTCGGCAAGCGCTGGGCGCATCAGGTCGCCGAGTACGACCGCGTCCGAGGGATCTCCGGATGGACCAAGAACTACCGGACCGGGATCGAGAGCGACGACCCCGAGGCGTTCACCCGGCGGTACCACTACTACGACCCGATCTCGACACTGCCCGAGGAAGGCAAGGCCTGGTGGAGCGAGCAGCTCGCGCGAGGCGTGGACGAGCTCATCGCCGAGCTCCAGCCTCAGCACACCTGATCGGGGTCCGGGGGCGCAAGCAGCGAGCGCGCCGCCCCCAGGGATGAAGGGGTCTGGGGGCTCAAGCAGCGAGCGCGCCAGCGCGAGCGTAGCCCCCAGGAATGAAGGGGTCTGGGGGCTCAAGCAGCGAGCGCGCCAGCGCGAGCGTAGCCCCCAGGAAGGAAGAGCCGCTGCTAGGGTCCGAGGCGTGAGCCGCGTCCTCACCGTGCTGTCGGCTCAGGTCGCGCCCGTGGCCTGGGACCCGGCGGCCACGCTGGACAAGTTCGAGGACCACGTCCGCGTCGCGCGCCGCGCGTTCCCGGACGTCGACCTGATGATCTTCCCCGAGCTCTACCTCACCGCGGTCGACGGGTTCACGTCCGGGGGATCGGCCGACTGGGAGCGGCGTGTCGCCGAGGAGATCCCCGGACCGCTGACCGATCGCGTGGCCAAGATCGCCGCTCGAGCGAAGCGGTGGATCGTGGCCGGGTCGATCAACGAACGGCGGGGGAAGAAGATCCACAACACCGCGATCGCGTTCTCGCCCGACGGGGAGATCGCCGCCGTCTACCGCAAACTCTTCCCGTGGCGGCCGTTCGAGGATGCCGATCCCGGTGCGGAGCCGGCGCCGGTGTTCGAGATCCCCGGCAAGGGGGTCGTCGGCATGATGATCTGCTACGACGGCTGGTTCCCGGAGGTCGCCCGAGGGCTCGCGTTCCAGGGCACGGAGTTGATCGCGCAGCCGACCGCGACGCCGACGCCCGATCGTGAGGAGGAAGTGGTCCTCGCGCGGGCGAACGCGATCGTGAACCAGGTCTTCGTGTTCAACCCGAACATGGTCTCGACGTTCGGGCCGGGACGGAGCGTCGGCGTCGACCCGGAAGGCCGCGTCCTGTTCGAGGCGGGTGGCGGTGAGGAGCTGTTCGTGGAGGTGGTGGACATGGATCGCGTCGCCGCCGTCCGCCGTCGCGGCACGCGCGGCGTGTCACGGCCGTGGCAACACTTCCTCGACGGACCGCGGGACGTGGTGCTCCGCCCCTACCGGGCTCGACGGACCACGTAGCCGGCGATCCCGAGGATCGCGACCGCCGCGCCCGCGACGATCCACCACGTCGACAGACCCGATCGCGGATCGACCGCCGGTTCATCGTCGTCGACCGAGGCGTCCACCACGCCGAACCGCTCCGTCGGCCGTCCGTCACCGAGGGCGTCGCAGGCGCGGCCGTCGCGCACGATCACGGTCCACCGGAGCGCTTCGAGGCCGGGCGACGTCCCGGTGAGATCCTCGTCGGCGCTCAACGTCCGACCGGGAACCTGGATCGTCATCGTGGCGCCCTCGATGCTCGGTGGGTTGAACACGTTCGCGCCGCGTTCCGGGAGCAGGAGGATCTCGGTCTCATGCGCGACGGTCGCGTCGACGCGCACCAACCGGTTCACACCCTGGTAGTACGCGAAGGAGAGCGGCGGCACGTCCGGGTCCCTGATCGCGATGTCCACGCGGAACGGTCGCCCTTCCGCATCCGGCACCGTCAGCGGTTCCGCGAACGTGAGCGTCCAGCGAGCGGACGTACCGAGCTCGACGATCTCGCCGCGTGCGTCCACGAGGTCGGGCGGTGCCCCGGTGCCGGACGTTTCACCGCATCCGGCCACATCGCCCGCGGGATCGGACGCGGCCAGGAGGAGCGGGACGATCGCGATCAGGGCCGCGCGGCGCGCCGGGCCGGCGCGCACCATCAGGACGGGCAGTCCCGCGGTTCGATGATCAGCGGGTCGAGACGGGGTTCCTGGTCGAAGTCGAACGCCCCGGAGAGCGGATCCGCCTGCCGGTCCCTGCCGGTCATCGGCTTCAGGCCGTGCAGGTTCTCGATGAACCGGAGAACGGAGGAGAACTCGTACACGGTGGAGTCGATCGACCCGCCGTCCGGATTGTCACCAGCCTTCGTCCACGGCGAGATGATCAACGCCGGCGTCCGCGGGCCGAGCCCCATGACGTCGTAGTGCGGCGGCACCACGTGGTCGTAGAACCCGCCGAAGTCGTCCCAGACGATCACGATCGCGGTGGTCGGCCAGGCGTCGCTCCGCATCACCGCGTTGATGTACTCGACCGTCCAGTTCTCGCCCTGGCACACGTTCGTCATCGATCCCGGGTGCTCGTTCGGATGTCCCTCGGGCGGGATCAACCACGAGACCGCCGGCAGCTCATCCCGCCGCACGTCTTGCAGGAACGTGCCGGGTGGCTGCACCTTGTCCCACATCGGACCGAAGCGCACGTGGCGAACCGCCTGGAGGGCGTTCATCCACGAATCCGCGTTCGCGTAGTACTTCCAGCTGATCTCGTTGCGCTCCAACAGGTCGGGAAGGGTCTTGATGTCGATGCAGGTCCTGGTCGACTCCCAGTACGCGGCGATCCTGATCAGCTGGTCGGGGACCTCGGAGGTGATGTCCTGCTCCAGGGCCATGATCTCCTGCACGTCCGTGTCCGTGAGGTCCTCGATCGGGAACCGCTTCGTGATCTCGGTCTCGTCGTCGCAGTAGTTGCCCTCGACGTTGGTCGTGGTCTTGTTGTCGATGATGCCGTAGGACTGCGCGGCCACCGTGTACAGGTGCTCGGGGAATGTCGGCCCGAACATCGACGTGAAGAACGCGTCCGCGAGCACGAACCGGTCCGCGTACGCCCAGTACGCCGGCAAGGTCTCGCGCGAATGCTGCGTGTACCCGATCATGTCCTCGCCGAGCGGGACGCAGTTGTAGCCGTTCATCTTGCCGCCGTTGATCGAGTAGAGCCCGGGCGCGAACGCGTGACCGAGGTCGTGCGGGAGGATGAGCGGCGCCTCCGTCAGTCGAACGGTCGGGCCGTCCTGGAAGGTGGTCGCGCTGCAATCCTCGATCGTGCCGCCCTCGGTCGCCCCGTCGGCCCCGGGGTAGGACCCGAAGTAGTGGTCGAACGATCGGTTCTCCTTAACGAGGAAGATCACGTGCTGGATCTGCGCCTGCGGGTCGGTGGGGTCGGGTGAGGGGGACTGGCTGCCGTTCCCGTTCCCGCCCGGCCCGGGGGCTCGCTCCTGACCGGCGGAGGGCCAGAACTGCCACGCGAGGATCGACGTCAGGACAACGACCAATGCCCCGAACGTCTGTCGACGCTGACGAACGCGTGCGCGGCGCACAGGTCGGATGATCGGCCCGGGTCGCATCGAGCCAGTCTAGCCGGGGCCCAAGACGCGACCCAGGAGGCCGCGGAGGCTCGCCAGGATCCCCGCGGCGCGCGGATCCTTCGCCCGGTTGGTCGTCTCCCAGGGGTCCGCGGACCAGCGCCGCCCGCTCAGGTCGTAGAGCTCCTCGAAGCCGTCCGCGTACCGGATCAGCTTGACGTCGGAGGTGCGGACGGCCGTCCACGCGGGGATCCGCCGGTCGCCGGCCCACTCCAGGAACACCGCCTCGGCCGGCTCGCCCGAGACGTCTCCTCCCTCGATCGTCGCCGCGAAGCTCGTTCCGTCGGTCGCCGCGGGCCGTCCGACGCCGGCCAGATCCAGGATCGTCGGCGCCAGGTCCACCATCGAGACGAGCTCCTCCCGCTCACCCGGCGACAGCCCGGGAGCATGCACCGCGAGGGGAACCCGGACGCACGCTTCGTACGGACACGTCTTGCCCTCCCATCGGTGCTCCCCGAAGGAATAGCCATTGTCCGACAGCACGAAGATCACGGTGTCGTCCAGGCGGTCGCCGAGCGCGGACACGATCGCGTGGAGCGCCCCGTCGACCGCCAGCAGGGTCTCGGCCGCGCGCCGCTGGTCCTCGAGCCAGGCGGTGCGCTGCGCGGCGCCCGGGGCCGGCAACGAGCGCACCCACGGCGGGGCGCCGCGCAGCGTCCCCACCACGGACGGTGGCTCCTCGATCGCC
>JBOGVC010000241.1:0-11204 GCA_050695275.1 Actinomycetota bacterium
TCCTCCTGCTCGACGAGCCGCTCTCGAACCTCGACGCGACCCTGCGCGAGGCGATGCGGGCGGAACTCCGGACGCTGCAGAGGGAGACGGAGGTCACCACGCTGTACGTCACCCACGACCAGACGGAGGCCCTCAGCATGTCGAACGTCGTGGCGGTGATGCAGGACGGGAAGATCGTGCAGGCGGGGCGACCGCGCGAGATCTACCGGCGTCCCGCGACGGCTTTCGTCGCGACCTTCGTCGGCCGGACGAACCTGCTCGCCGCCCGCGTCGTCGGTCGAGACCTCGGCGAGGGGTCCTTCAAGCTGGACACGAAGCTCGGTCCCATCCACGCCATCTGTCCCGAGGGCGTGGCGGTCGGGGACGACGTCTCCGTGTCGATCCGTCCCGAGGACATCCGACTGCACGTCGAGCGCCCCGACGCCACCCCGAACGTGTTCGATGCCGCGATCACCCGCCGGATGTATCTGGGGGACGCGGTCGAGTATCACCTCACGGTCGGCGACGAGCCGATCGACAGCCGGCAGCACTCCGACGTGTTCCTGCGTCGTCGCGACACGGTGTTCGCCGAGTTCCCCGTGGAGCACTGCGTGGTCGTCTCCGACGAGTTCGGGGCGACGGCCGACGCCCACGCCGACCGTGGGTCGGACGACGACGATCCGGTGGACGCGCAGGGCGCGATCATGGCCTCCGTCCTCGAAGGCGCGCCGGTCGCCGGGGACGGTCTGTGATGCGGCGATCGATCCAGTTGCCGGGGATCACGCACAAGGCACCGATCCCCGCCGGCTCGCTCGTGGGGAACCTGCTGGTCTCCTCGGGCATCGGCGGTAAGGATCCCGAGACCGGTGCGTATCCGGACGACGTCGCGAGCCAGGTCCGGTTCGCGTTCGGCAACGTGCGGGCGCTCGTCGAGGCGGCCGGGGGCGGAGTCGAGGACATCGCGAAGGTGACCGTGTTCCTCCGCGACCGCGACGATCGCCGACACGTGGACGAGGAGTGGCTCCGCATGTTCCCCGACGAAGCGAGCCGGCCCGCGCGTCATGCGCTGCCGCTCGGCCGCGAGGGCAAGGCGTTGATCCAGCTCGAGGTGATCGCCGTGATCGGCGGGGACGGGGGCCCGACATGATCGTCGACGTCCACGGTCACACCGTCGCGCCGCCGGAGGTCTACGAGTACCAGGCGAAGCTCATCGCCCGGCGGGCCTCATTCTCCGCGCCGCGGATCTCCGATGAGCGCCTCGCCTCGGCGCTCGATGGCCACGTCGAGCTCCTCGACGAGGTCGGCACCGATGTCCAGTTCATCTCGCCGCGGCCGTACACGATGATGCATTCGCTCTTCAACGCCGGCGTGGTGCGGTCGTGGACCACGTTCGTGAACGACGTGATCCACCGGCAGTGCTCGTTGCGCCCGGATCGGTTCCGGGGGGTCGCGGGGCTGCCGCAGTTCCGCAGCGAGCCGGTCGGGTCCACCCTCGACGAGCTCGAACGCTGCGCCGAGCTGGGGTTCGTCGGCTGCGTCCTCGACCCGGATCCGATGGAGGGAGAGGCCCCTCCACCGCCCGGCCTCGGGGACGAGCACTGGTACCCGCTCTACGAGAAGCTCTCCCAGCTCGACATGCCGGCGATGATCCACTCCGCGGCATGCTCGCCTCCTCGTGAGTCCTATTCGGTCCACTTCATCAACGAGGAGACGATCGCGGTGGTCGGACTGCTCGGCTCGAGCGTGCTCGAGGATTTCCCCGATCTGAAGATCGTCGTCGCGCACGGTGGCGGAGCGGTTCCGTACCAGCTCGGTCGGTTCCGTTCGCCCGCCCTCCGTCGTGGCGACGGCGAGCGGTTCGCCGCACGGCTCCGACGGCTCTCCTTCGACACGTGCGTCTATTCCTCCGAGGGGCTCGAGCTGCTCTTCAAGGTCGTCGGCCCCGAGGCGTGCCTGTTCGGGACGGAACGGCCGGGCACCGGGCGCGCGGTCGATCCAGCCACGGGACGGTCGCTCGATGATCTCCGACCGGTGATCGAGGGTCTGTCGGCCCTCACGCCGGCAGATCGTGCGTTGGTGTTCGAGGGGAACGCTCGACGCCTCTACACGCGGGCGTTCGGTGACGGCGGCGGGGCATCCGTCGACCCCGGAGGACCTCGCGACGACGAAGGAGAGGCGGATGGCTGAGATCGTGATGGGGCTCGGAACGTCGCACGGCTCGCAGGTGAGCCTGACACCCGACTGGTGGGCGAAGCACGGCGAGCTGGACCGGAAGCGGACGCGGTACGAGGAGCTCCTTCAGAGCGACAGCCGCCCCGACGAGCAGGAGCTCTCGCCTGAGGTGTTCCAGCGGAAGTACGACGCCGTGCAGGAGGCGGTCGGCCACCTCGGCGCGATCCTCACCGACGCTGCCCTGGACGCGGTCGTGGTCGTGGGTGACGACCAGGGGGAGCTGTACTCGGAGGGGAACATGCCGGCCGTCGCGATGTACTGGGGTGACTCCGTCCTCGACATCCCGCGGGACCTGAGCGACGTCCCCGCGTCGCGGGCCGCGGCGATGTGGGCCAAGCACGCCGGGCACGAAGAGGCCTACCCCGTCGCGTCCGCGCTCGGGAGGCACATCATCGAGCGCGCCGTGGACGAGGGCTTCGACGTTGCGCAGATGCAGGAGCAGCCCGAGGGCCGCTCGATCGGTCACGCGTTCACGTTCGTCCGGCTCCGGCTGATGAAGGACCACGTCGTCCCGATGGTGCCGATCCTGTTGAACACGTACTTCCCCCCGAACCAGCCGACCGCGCGGCGCTGCTACGCGCTGGGGGAGACCGTGCGCGGCGCGATCGAGTCCTGGCCCGAGCGGGCTCGGGTCGGCGTCGTGGCTTCCGGTGGCCTCAGCCACTTCGTGGTGGATGAGGAGCTCGATCAGACCGTGCTGAAGGCGATCGCCGGCCGGGACGCGAGGGTCCTCGAGTCGATCCCCGAGGACATGCTCCAGTCTGGGTCATCGGAGATCAAGAACTGGATCGTTGCAGCTGCGGCGCTCGACCATCTGCGCTTCGAGGAGATCGACTACGTCCCGGGCTATCGCTCCGCGGCGGGCACCGGGTGCGGCATGGCCTTCGGGAGGTGGCGCTGAGTTGGACGTCTCATCGGCCGCCCCGCACACGCGCGACGCGCTCCGGCGCCTGAAGGAGCTCGACGCCTGCGCGGTCTCCGATGCTCTCGACTCGCTCGGGCTCCGAGGGGTCGTCGCGGGGATCGTGCCCCTGTGGTCAGCCGGGAGGATCGCTGGAACCGTGAGGACCGTCTCGATGCGGCCCGTCGTCGCCGGTGAACCGCCACCGGGAACGCATCTCGGGGCCGCCGCGATCGACTCGGCCGTCCCGGGGGACGTGATCGTGGTCGCGAACCACGGGCGCCTCGACTCGGCGGCATGGGGCGGACTCCTGAGCGCGGCCGCGGCCCGGAAGGGCGTCGCCGGGGTGATCGTCGACGGAGCCTGCCGTGACGTCGGCGAGGCGGCCGCTGCCGGATTCCCGGTCTTCGCCCGCGCGGCGTCGCCGGTGAGCGCGCGGGGACGCTCCGTCGAGGAAGCGACCGATACCCCCGTCGAGATCGGGGACGTCCGCGTGGCGGCGGGGGACCTGGTGGTGGCCGATGCGAGCGGCGTCGTCTTTATCCCACGCGATCCCGCGAACGAGGTGCTCGAAGCCGCCGAGCGGATCGTCCTGAAGGAACGCTCGATGCTGCACGAGATCTCTGCGGGCGCGCCGGTGCAGGAGGTCCTCGACGGGCGCTACGAAACGATGCTGCAGGGAGAGCAGGAGGGCCCGACCCCGTCGGGTTCCGAGGAGCATGGAGGAGCCGCAGGTGCTGTCGACTGAGCTGAACGAGGTCCTGACACGGGTGGGCACCGGCACGCAGATGGGGACGGTGATGCGCCGGTACTGGCTGCCGGCGCTGCTGTCGAAGGAGATCCCGACGCCGGATGGGCCACCGGTTCGGGTGCGGATGCTCGGGGAGGACCTCGTCGCGTTCCGCGACTCGACCGGCCAGGTCGGCCTCGTCGAGGCGTTCTGCCCCCACCGTCGCGCTCCGATGTTCTTCGGCCGGAACGAGGAGGCGGGCCTGCGGTGCGTGTACCACGGATGGAAGTTCGACGTCGGAGGGAACTGCGTCGACCTGCCGTCGGAGCCCCCGGGGAGCATGTTCAAGCAGAAGGTGAACATCGGTGCCTACCTCACCTGGGAGGGCGGGGGCGTGGTGTGGGCGTTCATGGGTCCGCGTGCCGAGGCGCCGCCTCCGCCCGACTACGAGTGGCTCCGCGCTCCTGAGACCCACCGTCGTGTCTCCAAGACACTCGAACACGCGAACTTCCTCCAGGCGCTCGAGGGCGGGATCGACACCGCGCACTCGTCGTTCGTTCACAACAACGAGATCGACAACCCAGCCCGCTTGAAGAGCATCGACGTGCATCCGAAGCTCGAGGTCGAGAAGACCGACTACGGGTTCCGCTCCGCGGGGATCCGTCGCTTCGGTGACGGCCAGCAGTACGTCAGGGCCTACCACTACCTGCTGCCCGCCATGCAGATGCGAGCGGCGTTCATCGACAAGGAGGGTGCACCCCGCTCGACACCGTCGATCCGAGGGCACATCTGGGTGCCCGTCGACGACGAGTGGACCCTCGCGTACAACTGGATCTGCTCCATCGAGCCGGACAAGGAGATCTCCGACGAGGCGTGGCGGAAGCACGAGGAGGCGGCAGGCCGAGGCGTGGACGACTACCTCCCTCGCTCGTATCGCCTCCGCAAGAACCTCTCGAACGACTACTTCGTCGATCGCGAGCTCCAGCGCTCCAAGACCTACACGGGCATCACGGGGTTGAACACCCAGGACTACGCCGTGCAGGAGGGCATGGGTCCGATCGTGGATCGCTCACGGGAGCACCTCGGATCGTCAGACAAGGCGATCATCGCGGCGCGCCGGCTGCTGCTCGATACCGTGAAGACGATCGCGGAAGGGCTCCCCCCCGCGGGCTCGGATCCGTCGGACTACCGCGGCGTGCGCCCCGCCGAAGCGATCATCAAGGCGTCGGAGCGCTGGCAGGACGCGATGGCCGACCTCCTCGAGGCTCGGTGGTGACCTCATGAGCGAGTCGTCCTCGAGGAACGGTGGCCGACGTGGGTGAGCTGTCGCTCGCGGCCGTCGCCGTCGGGTCCAAGCGGGTGGAGCTCCGCGAGTTCCCCCTGCCGGAACCGCACGATACCGGCGGGCTGCTCCGCGTGGAGGCGTGCGGTGTGTGCGGGAGCGACATCAAGAAGTACGGGGTGACCCACATGCTCCCGACGATCCTCGGGCACGAATCCGTCGGACGGATCGCTCGGGTGGGGGAAACGGCGAAGCGGCGGTGGGGCGTCTCCGAGGGGGATCAGGTCCTCCTGGAGGAGTATCTCCCGTGCGGTCACTGCGTCGACTGCCGCTCGGGTGAGTTCCGCTCGTGCAACCAGACCGACAACCACCTGCAGGGCGGGCGGGCGATCCGGTACGGATCGACACCGGTGGAGGTCCCACCCGCGCTGTGGGGCGGCTACAGCGAGTACCAGTACCTGCATCCGAGCTCCGTGATCCATCGGGTCCCCGACGGCGTGCCCGCGGAGCACGCGGCGTTCGCGCTCCCGCTCAGCAACGGGATCCAATGGACGCAGCTCGATGCGGGCGTCCGGATGGGTGACGTGGTGGTTATCCTCGGTCCCGGCCAGCAAGGGATCGGGTGCCTGATCGCGAGCAGGGCGGCCGGTGCCGGACGGGTGATCGTGTCGGGCGTGTCGAGGGACCGAGCGCGGCTCGAACTGGCCAGGGAGCTCGGAGCCGACCGCGTCGTGGACGTCGACGCGGAGTCGCTCGTCGATGTGGTCGACGACGTCACGGAGGGCCTGGGCGCGAACGTGGTCATCGATGCGAGCGGCGCTGGCGTCGCGAGCCTGGAGAGCGGCATCGCCGTCGTCCACAAGCGGGGGACCGTTGTCCTGGCATCGGGGAGCACGGGCAGCCCCGTGCGGATCGACGTGACCCAGATCCGGCGCAAACAGCTCCGCGTCCTCGGTGTACGCGGACACAGCTACCGAGCGGTCGAGCTGGCGCTGGCGATCATCGGTGCGGGTTCGCTACCGCTCGGGCGGATCGGCGGGCCGCCGTTCAAGCTCTCGGAGACGGAGGCCGCGCTCCGGGCGATCGACGGTCGTGACGGGTACGACGAGGTCCATGCCGCGGTCGTTCCCGATCGAGCCGTGGGGAGGTGACGGGGATGGGATCGCAGGATGGGTCGATCTGGGAGGACAGTGCGAGCGGCCCGGCTCGAGAGCACAAGGTCGTCGACGTTCGGGCGACCGGAGTCATGCCGCACGAGGTCGCCGCGCAGGTCGAGCGTGAGCTCAATCAGGCGGCCACGGCCGGGTGGGAGCTCGAGCGGATCCAGCCGGTCATCTACAACTCGTCCACCACCGGCTACCTCCTCCTCATCTTCGGCCGAGTCGCCACGGACAGCGCGTGACCCGGGGACCCGCCGACCCTCCGACCGAACAGGGCGCCACCGACGTCACCGAGGTGAGGCGGCCGGGTCACGGTGGAGGTCTCCGCCGCACGTTCCAGGGCCTCCAGACCCGCAACTACCGCTTGTTCTTCACGGGGCAGATCGTGTCCGTGGTGGGGACCTGGATGCAGCGGGTCGCACAGGACTGGCTCATCCTGGAGCTCGGCGGTGGGGCGCTCGAGCTTTCGATCGGGTTGGCGCTGCAGTCGGGACCGGTCCTGCTCCTCGGCATGTGGGGCGGCCTGCTCTCGGACCGGCACAACACCAGACGTGTGCTCCTCGTGTCACAGATCGCCTTCGCGGTCTTAGCGTTGATCCTCGGGGTCCTGGTACTCACCGACACGGCGACGCTCGGGCTCGTCTACGTGATGGCGTTCGGGCTCGGCATCGCGAACATCGTCGACAAGCCGGCCCGGCATTCGTTCGTCCTCGAGCTCGTCGGGACAGACGGAGCGGCGAACGCGGTCTCGCTCAACAGCTCCATCAACAACTCGGCCAGGTTGATCGGTCCCGCCGTCGCGAGCGCCGTGATCGCGGTCAGCGGCACCGCGATCGCGTTCCTCGTGAACGCCGGGACGTTCGCGGCGATCATCGTCGCCCTGCTGATGATGGATCCGAAGAGCCTCCATCCCAGGGAGACCGCCCCCGCCGGCCGAGGTCAGGTCATGGAGGGACTCAGGTCGAGCATGTCCCGTCCGGAGCTCCGGACCCCTCTCCTGGCGACACTGATCGTGTCGACGCTGTCGCAGAACTTCCGCGTCACCCTCCCTTTGATGGCGACCCAGATCTTCGGTCGGGGCGTCGGAGGCTACGGGCTGCTGATGTCAGCGCTCGGGGTCGGCGCGCTCGTCGGCGCCCTGGCCACCGCGCACCTCGCCCGGCCCACCCAGCGCCTCGCCGGACTCGCGTCGCTTGGCATGGGCGCGGCGCTCCTGCTGGGGTCGGTGGCGCCCGCCTACGCGCTCCTGGCCGTGCTGATGGTGGGTGTAGGCGTCGGGAGCACGTCGTTCAACGCGACATCGCAGACGCTGCTGCTGTTGCGCTCGGACAGCGACAAGCGGGGGCGGCTGATGGCGACGCGCGAGCTGTTCTCGAACGGACTCAGCCCCGTCGGCGTCATCGGGATCGGATGGGTCTGTGCGGCAACCAGTCCGAGGGTCGCGCTCACGGTCGGTGGTATCGCCGCCATCTGCGCGGCACTGCTGCTGTTCCGGGACCGCGGACAGGTCAGCGACGAGGACCGAGTCACCGAGGCGCCGGCGGGCGGGGATGAAACACCGGGTAGCATGACCATCGGACCATCCGACCACGGTCCGATCACCACGGAACGATGAGTCGAGGACGCGATGATGGCTGAGCGCAACGTCGGCGGCACGGACGTGGAGGCCGGGACGCTCTTCCGCCCGGTCAGCACGGGCAGGATCTCCGAGGAGATCGTCGAGCAGATCAAGATGGCGATCCGCGCCGGTCAGGTGCGTCTGGGCGATCGACTTCCCTCGGAGCGGGACTTCGCCGAGCGGTTCGGTGTGAGTCGCGTGAGCGTTCGCGACGCTCTCCGGATCCTGGAGACCAGTGGGCTGATCGAGATCCGGGTCGGAGCGCGCGGAGGCGCGTACGTCACCGCGCCCCCCTCGACGCTGGTCGGTGAGGGCATCGCCAACATGCTGATGCTCTCCGTCGCCTCACCCATGGATGTCACGGAGGCGCGGCAGGTCTTCGAGACGGCGATCGTCCCGTTGGTCTGCGAGCGGGCGACCGAGGTTGACCTCGAGGAGCTCCGCGCGATCTGCGAGGAGCAGAAGCAAGCCCTCGCCGGCGGTGAGTACGCGGTGGAGCTCTCGGCTCGGTTCCACGTGGGGCTCGCCCGGGCGACGCACAACACCGCGATCGAGATGCTCATCGAGTCCTTCCGGGGCCCGCTCCTGATGTCGCTGGAACGAGCGAAGGAGGTTGCCCCCGGGATGGGCCGCTCGGGCGTGCGCGAGCATCTCGCCATGATCGAGGCGATCCGCAACCGCGACGTCGAGCGGGCGCGAGAGATCATGTCGCGACACCTCCGCCGCACCGCTCGGAACCTCGCCGCGCTGCACAAGCAGCGGTCGTGACCCGGGGGATCCCCGCCGCGAGTCCGCGCATCCCAGATCACGAGGAGCCGGTGGGCCGGCGGCCACTGATCGGGTTCCTCTTCGGTACCGGGTTGCTCACGCTCGCGAACGGCATGTTCAACCTGCTGGTGGGACCTGCCATCGAGTCCCGAGGGCATACCGAGGCGGTGATCGGGGTGATCGTGGCGACCGGCAGCCTCTCATCCCTCTCGCTCCGGATCCCTGCCGGCAACGTGTTCCGTTCGGGTCGCGCCACCGCGCTGGTCTGGGGTGGCGCGGTCCTCGCGGCGACCGGATACGCGCTGGTGCCGATGGTGTCCGAGGCGCCCGTGCTCGCGATGCTCAGTGCGCTGCAGGGCGCAGGGTTCGCCGTCGCGACGACAGCGGGGATGGCGGCGCTGATGGACCGTCGTCCGGGCGACGTCGGTGCCGGAACCCTGATGGGGTGGTACACGGGCAGCATCGGGCTGGGGTACGCGCTCGCCGGGTTCCTCGGCGGCGCGCTCGGCGACGCGATCGGTCTCCGAGGCGCGCTCGGCGTGGCGGCCGCCGCTGCGGCGGTCTCCGGGTGGGTCACGGCATGGTCGATCCGTCGCCTGCCACGCGACGCCGCCGATGTCGACGACGACGCCCCGCCGCTCCGGGGCTGGATCCGGGGGATGCCCGCCGGCGTCTGGCTCGGGTTCGCGATCGCGCTGTACATCAACCTCGTGAACGGCGGGATGAACGCATTCTTCCCGCTCTACGCCCTCGGTCTCGGCCTGACGCTTTCGCAGGTCGGCGCGCTCTCGGGGATCCACGCGATCCTCGCCTCCACCGTGCGATTCGGTGCGGGGACGCTGCTCGCGCGCATCTCCTCGTGGCGGATATCGATGGCGATGGTCGCGCTCACGGGTATCGGGGTGGTGGCCGTCACGGTCCCACACGGGTTCGTCGCGCTCGTGCCGCTGGTCGCGATCGTCGGGTTGGCTCGCGGCGTCCTTCGGGTCGTCTCGGGGGCGATCGTGATGGAGGCCGCCGGGTCCACTCGGCTCGGTGGTCGCGCCTCCGGGATCTACCTAGCCGGACTGGACCTCGGGAACGCGATCGGGCCGTTGATCGGTGGGATCGTCTCTGAGCTCGCCGGTCTGCGCGGAAGCTTCGTCGTGCTGGGGGTCGTGCCCGCGGTGCTCTTCCTGGTCGCGGGCGCTGTCCTCTCCGATCGCGGGCGCTTCGGGGAACCGACCGGCGGCCGCGCCTCCGTCACGCCCGGAGCGCCATGAGCACGTCTCGGATGAACCGCTCGTCGGGGGACACGACCAGCACCGAGGCGAAGGGCCGCAGGGCGTTCACCGCGTCGTCGGGGGAGCCTCCATCGCGCACGACGAGCCCGGCCGTCATGATCCTCCGGGAGAAGCAGGCGCGCCCGATGATCGAGGCGCCTTCCGCTCCGCGGTCCCCGGTCGCGACCATCACCGCGACGTCCGCGCCCTCGAGCTCGTCGCTCAGCCGCGTCTCGTTGCCGTCCAATGATCGGAGCACGGCGTCCCGCCGATCCCCGTCGTCGGACGGCGAGGGGGCCTCGTACGCGAAGAACCGGGCCCCCTGCCACGGCTCATCGGCCACCCGTCCGAGGATCGAGTTCGCCTCGTCGTCGAGGCCGACGATCCGCGAGGCTCGGCGGGTCGAGTTCGGGTAGTCGATCCGGAACCGGGCCTCGGCCGTCGTCGCCGCACGGGCGCAACCGTTCAGCAGGGTGGGACGCGTGTCCGACATCGTCAGACGGAGCTGTGTTGTACGCCGGCCGTCACGCTCAGGACGTCGCGGCTCTCGTCGATCCAGGCGTCTGAGGGATCGAGCACGACAGAGGCGGAGCGGACCCGTTGATGAGCGGGATCGACGCCCGGCGGTGTCTCTCCCTTGTCGCGGAGCGCGATGACCGCTTTCTTCAGCTTGCGACGGGCCATGATGATGCCGTTGTCGGTCGAGACCAGGTTCTCCTTCTCCCTGTCCACGACCGGGCCCATGCTCTCCTGGAGCGAGGAGTCCTGCATCGCGATCCCCTTGATGCCCGAGAAGGTGTCGCCGCGCCGCTGCGCCTTTCGATCCATCATGTAGTCGTTGTCCCTGTTCTGCAGCGGCCGATAGGTGCCCGACTCGTACTCGTTGTGTACGCCGTGACCAGCTCGCATCGCCTCGAGCTCCGGCTCGGCCAGCGCGCGAGTGGGGTGGTAGTCGTACGTGAACACCCAGCAGTTCTCGTCGTCGATCGGAACCCAGAAGTGCCCGTGCACTGGATGGTCGCCTCGTGGCGGGATCATCGTGAACGACGGGAGCACCCACGGCGTGATGCGCCAGTAGTACCGACCCTCCTCGGCGTTGCGGCGGGCGGCGATGAAGAGGCCGCCGTCGGAGTCCACCACCTCGAAGAAGGGCTTCCGGTCGGCCAGGTTGTATTCGTTGCCCTTGGCGCCCTTGAACAGCGGGTCGCTCTTCAAACCCTCGGAGTGCAGCCAGGACACGTGGCTCGAGTCGATGCCACCTTCGAGGGCCTG
>JBOGVC010000242.1:0-11170 GCA_050695275.1 Actinomycetota bacterium
GATGGTTCACACCGATGAGCGGCGCCCCTGTCGCGAGTGACACTGCCTTCGCGGCGGCCATCCCGACCAGGAGCGCCCCGACCAGGCCGGGCCCCACGGTGACGGCCACTCCGTCCAAGCTCCGGAATCCCACGCCGGCCTGGTCCAGTGCTCGCTCGAGCAAGGGATTCAGGGACTCCACGTGCGCCCGTGCGGCGACCTCGGGGACGACCCCCCCGTATCGTTCGTGCAGATGCTCCTGGCGTCCGATCAGGTTCGTCCTGACATGGAATCCGTCCTCCACCACGGCGACGGCGGTCTCGTCGCAGGACGTCTCGATGCCGAGGGTGATCACGCGGGGCGCACGCCCTCGGGGAGGGTCTCCTCGATCTCGTCAAGGCGGCGCCGGTAGGCCTCGGTCCTCACGTCGTCGGTCCACATGATGAGCGCGTCCTCGCTCACCTCTTGGTAGTAGTTGCGCCGGATGCCGACGGGCCGGAAACCGAAGCGAGCGTAGATCCGCTGGGCGGCCCAGTTCGTGACGCGAACCTCGAGCGACACCGCCCGGGCTCCGAGCTCGATGGCCTGCGGGATCAGTTCCGCCAGCAGGCGCGTCGCGATCCCGTGTCCCTGATGCATCGGATCGACCGCCACGTTGGTGATGTGGGCCTCGTCCCCGTAACAGATCAGTCCTCCGTACCCGACGACCTCCTTGTGCACGCGAGCGACGAGATAGCAGCGGCCGTTCGGATCCGTGATCTCGGCCGCGAAGAGGTTGGGTGACCACGGCCGCGCGTAGACCTGGCGCTCGATGGCCATCACGCCGCGCAGGTGGCGCCTGCGCATGGGGGTCACCTCAAGCGCCGGCCCCTCGATCCCGGTTGTCCCACGCGATCTCCGCATCCGACTTCCTCAGGTACATCGGCACCACGTCGTGGAGCCGGTCGTGCTCCTCCCGGAGGAACCGGGGGACCGCCAACTCCACCAGCGCGGCGGCCTCCGGGTGCGCCCGGATCGTCGAGGCGAACTCGACCCTGCTCCCCAGCCCCTCGAGCTGGTTCCGGTACAGGATGGCACCGTCGCCGACCGCCAGCATCTCCCCCGGCACGGTTTCCAGTTCGGCGCAGAGGTGATCGGGCGTCGCCACCGTGTACTCGCTCCCTCGGACGACCCCGCCCGGGAGGGCCCGGTAGATCGCGAAGAACACCTCGTGTCGGCGCCCATCGATCACCGCGACGATCAGCTTGTGCGTGTGGCGGACCGAGAACGCCAACGCGTCCAAGCTCGTGATCCCGACGATCGGGACGCTGAGGACCTGGGCGAGCGTCTTCGCGGTCTCGACGCCGACGCGCAGCCCCGTGAACAAGCCCGGACCGATCCCCACGGCGATCCCGCCGACCTGGCCGAGCTCGACCCCGGTCCATCCGCAGAGCCGCTCCAGCGCAGGCGTGACAGCCTCCTGGCGGGCCTTGCCGGCCACCGAGACGGCGCCGAGCAGCTCGCGCTCCGAACCGATCGCCACCGAGGTGTGCGGCGTCGAGGTCTCGATCCCCACGACGATCACGGCGCCACCTCTGCGACCGGGCCGGAGGCGTCGCCACGGCGGAACGGTTCGAGGAGCTGCTCGAGCCGTTCCCATCGGAGCGCCCACGATCGTCCGCCAGGCGTGAGCACGATCCGGCGGTCGTCGTCGTCCGGTCCCGTCGTGAGCTCCACGCGGAGCCGGTCGTCGGGCAGCAGCTCCTGGATCGCGTCCCCCCACTCGACGAGGAGCACCCGATCGGGACCCCCCAGCTCGTCGAGCCCGAGGTCGACGACGTCCTGGACGCGCTCGAGCCGGTACACGTCGACGTGGGCGACGTCGAGGCTGCCCGTGTACTCCTTCACCAGCGTGAACGTGGGCGAGGCGACGTGATCGTCCACCGCGAGCCCCCTCCCGATCCCCTGGACCAGAGTGGTTTTGCCCGCTCCGAGATCCCCCGTGAGGATCACGGTATCGCGAGGCTGCAGCAGGGTCGCGAGGGCCGCACCGACGTCCCGCGTTCCGTCGGCGGTTGCGGTCAAGAGCTCGATGCGCATGATCAGAACAGCTCGAGCTGCTCCTCGGACGCCGGAGCGACGTCGGCGTCCGGCACCCGGACGGGCGTGGGGTCGGAGACCTGAACGGGCGCCGGCGACGACGCGGGTGCCGGCGCAGTCGTGGGCGCCGCCGAGCGCATGGAGGCAAGCGTGTCGCGCACGAGCTCGAAGTCCTCGCGGAGCTCACCGAATTGGCGCGACTTCTCCCCGCCGCCGTGCAAGATCGCCGCCGGGTGGAACGTCGGGATCACCGTTCTTCCGTGCCATGGATAGGCCTTCCCGCGCATCCGCGTGATCCCCTGCTGGGTCTGCAGGACGAACTTCGTTGCGAAGTTGCCGAGCGTCACGATCACGCGCGGCTGGATCGATGAGATCTGTTCCACGAGCCAGGGCGTGCAGGACTCGATCTCGTCCCCCTGCGGATCGCGGTTCCCGGGTGGCCGGCACTTCAGGATGTTGCAGATGTAGACGTCGCCGCGGTCGAGGCCGAGGACGTCGCCGAGGACCTTCGTGAGCAGCTGCCCGGCGGCTCCGACGAACGGCTCGCCCTGCTTGTCTTCGTGGAACCCGGGCGCTTCACCGATGAACAGCACGTCGGCATCCGGGTTCCCCACGCCGAACACGACCTGGGTCCGCCCTTCGGCGAGGCGGCATCGCGTGCAGCCCGCCGCCTCGGCCCCGATGTCCGCCAGCGTGCGGCTCATGCAGCCCCGTTCTTCCTCGTTCCCCGGCGCCGACCCGGTCCGAGGGAGTGGGCCTCCCGCGCGAACGAGCGGAGCTCCGGGTTGAGCCGTTCGGGCCGCTCCAACATCGCGATGTGACCTGCTCCCTCGACGATGAACAGCCTCCCGTCCGGGAGCCCCCCGGCGAGCTCCACCGCGACGGCGGGCGGCGTCACCCGGTCCTGGTCCCCGACCGCGACCAGCGCCGGCACCGTGATCCGGGCGAGGGCGTGTCGGAAGTCCATCCGCATCACCTCCGAGAGTCCGTCCGTCCAGACGAGGGACGAGGTGCGCTCGGCGAGATGGAGCACGTGGTCGACGACGTCGTCCGAGGCCTCGGGCGCGAACTGGGTCACCCGCGCGACGATCGCCGGCACCTCGGCCGGTCCGGCCAGGATCGCCTTGCGGAGTCGGTCCACCCGGCTGGCGGCCGAGGCGAGCGATCCGAGGCGCGGTCGCAGGAGCCCGGTCACGCTCCCCATCGCGCCACGCAACAGATCCGAGGCGGACGCCCCGATGAACACGACACCGGCGATCCGTGGCCCGAAGAGGTCGGGACGCTGCTCCGCGAGCGCGAGGGTCGCCATCGCTCCCATCGAGTGCCCGATCAGCACGACACGTCGATCCGGCGCGACGGCATCCAGGACCGTCGCGAGATCCCTCCCCATCGACCGGAGGCTCACGTCGCCGGTCGCCGGTACCTCGCTGCGGCCGTGCGCGCGGTGGTCGAGGGCGATGCAGCGGAACTCGTCACCGAGGTCGGACCACTGTTCGCGCCAGGTCGTCATGTCGAGGCTGAATCCGTGGGAGAAGAGCAAGAGCGCACCCTCCGGAGGCCCCGCCGCTCGCACGGCCAGCTCCGTCCCGTCGAACGCCTCGATCGGTCCGAGATCCTCCGGGGGCGGGCCCCAGGCACGATCGCCGCCGGCCGGACGCCGGTGTCGCCACAGCGCCCGTCCCGCGAGGCCGGCGGCGACCACCCCGGCGGCGGCGGCGGCACCCACAGCCACCCTGGGCGCGGTCGACATGGCTTTCCTCATCGGTACCGCCTCGGCACGCGGTCCCCGATCCGACTCACGATCTCGTACCCGATCGTTCCGATCAGCCGTCCGAGCGCGTCCGCCCCGATCGTCTCGTCCCCCTGGCTCCCGATCAGCACGACCTCCTCGCCGACCTCCACCCCGTCTTCGCCGCAGTCCACGACCAGCTGGTCCATCGTGACCGTCCCGGCGATCCCGCGACGCCGCCCCCCGATCAGCACCCACCCGAGGTTCGACAACTGCCGAGGGTAGCCGTCCGCGTAGCCCACCGGCACGGTGGCGAGCCAGGCGTCGTGTTCGAGCCGGTATCGATGCCCGTACGAGACGGCCTCGCCGGCCGGGAGCCGCTTCACGGCGCTCACCCGGCTGCGCCACGCGAGCGCCGGACGCAGACCCAGATGCGCGCCGATCCCCGGTGCCGGTTCGACCCCGTAGAGGGCGATGCCGGGGCGCACGAGGTCCAGGTGGGACTCCGGACGGAGGATCGTCGCCCCTGAGTTCGCCGCGTGGATGACACGTGGACGTACGCCGGCGGTTCGAGCGGCGTCGGCGGTCTCGAGGAATCGCCCCAGCTGCTCCTTGGTGGTGACCTCGTCCTCTTCTGACCGAGCGAAGTGCGTGAAGAGACCCTCGACCTCGAGGCCGGCCTCCTGCACGCGTCGTGCGAACGCCGGCGCTTCCTCCGGTGGCCAGATCCCCACCCGGTGCATCCCGGTATCGATCTTCACGTGCACGGGCACCGATCCCCGGGCCGCGGACGCGAGACGCTCGAGCCCGCCTTCCGAATACAGCGTCGGCGTGAGCCGGTGCGCGAGCGCGACAGCCTCCGAACCGGGTGGGAGCTCCGAGAGCACGAGGATCGGCGCCTCGATCCCCGCGGAACGGAGCCGGAGACCCTCCTCGACGAGCGCCACCCCACACCACGTCGCGCCGGCCTCGATCGCGGCGCGAGCCACCTCCACGTCCCCGTGGCCGTAGCCGTTCGCCTTCACCACAGCCATCAGCTCGGCGGTCTCGGGTGTGAGGACGCGGGCGTTGTGTCGGATCGCCTCCAGATCCACCTCGACCCAGGTGGGTCGATAGCCCTCGTTCATGTGGCGCTCACTCGACCCCCACGTGTGCGACCGCCTCGGGAACGCGCTCCACGACATCTCCCGCGACCGCCCCTTCACCCAAGTCCCTCCCCGCGAACAACCCGGCCAGGCCGTGGAGGTAGGCGGCCGCCGCGGCCGATCCGGTCGGCGCCACTCCCCGAGCGAGGAGTCCACCGATCATCCCCGTCAGGACGTCGCCCGTGCCGGCGGTCGCGAGCACCGGCGACCCGGTCAGGTTGACGAACAACTGCCCCTCGGGGTTCGCGATCACGGTGCGGCTCCCTTTGAGGATTGCCACGGCATCCGTCTGACTCGCCAGCGCCCGGACGTGCGCGGGCCGATCGCCGTCGAGATCGCGAGCCTTCACACCCGTCAATCGACTGAACTCGCCGACGTGCGGCGTGAGGACGGCATCGGACGCGCGGTCCCCGAGCGCGGCCCCGTCGGCCGTGAACGCGTTCAGGCCGTCGGCGTCGAGGACGAGGGGGACGGGCGAACGATGCACGACGTCGCGGACGAACGCCACGGTCGCCGCGTCGGTCGTGAGGCCCGGGCCGATCGCCAGCGCATCGGCCCCCTCCAGCCGTTCCAGAACGGGTGCGGCCCCCTCGGCCGCCACGGTGCCGTCGGCCGTCTCGGGGAGCGGGAGGAACGTCGGCTCGGTCAGGCCGGCCTGGATCTGCGATATGCAGCCTTCGGGGGCGGCCACGACGACCAACCCCACGCCGACCCTGCCCGCGGCCATCGCGATGAGACGGGCCGCCCCGGTCATCGCGCGGGACCCCGCGACCACCACCAGCACACCTGATGCGCGCTTATGCGTGTCGGTGTCGCGCCGAGGCAGCCACCCCGCCACGTCGTCCGGCTCGGTGAGCCACGCGCGAGCTCGGAGCAGGTCGTCGGGGAAACCGATGTCGACGACCCGCAGGATGCCCGTGTGCTCCGAGCCGGGCATCAGGACCGTGCCGAGCTTGGGTGCGCCGAACGCGACGGTCATGTCGGCGCGAACCGCCTCACCCTCCACGACCCCGGTCGCGCCATTCACACCGGATGGGATGTCGACCGCAACGACGGGAACGTCGGACTCGTTCAGGCTCGCGATCGCCGTCGCCCAGTCGTCCTCCGGCATGCCACGGAACCCCGTCCCGAAGATCGCATCCACCGCGATGTCCGCGCGGACGAGCTCCCGCCGGAGGGCATGTTCGTCGAACGTCCGGGCACGGATCCCCGGGGCCTCGGCCAGGCGCCGGGCGTTCGCGGCCGCAGGGTCGCGGAGCTCTTCGGGGTCCTCGAGCAGCACGACCGTCGTCCGCACGCCCACACGGGCGAGGTGACGCGCCGCGACGAGCCCGTCGCCGCCGTTGTTGCCCTTGCCGCAGACGACCACCGCTCGCCGCCCGTACGTGCCACCAGCGAGCTCGCTGGCGGCCCGCGCCACCGCGCGGCCCGCCCGCTCCATCAACGCCTCGGCCGCGACGCCCCCCGCCTGCGTGTCTCGGTCGAGCGCAGCGGCCTCCTCCGGCGTCAGGACCGGCTTCATCGGATCGCGATCGCGAACGCCACCGCGTTCGTCCGTTCGTGCGTGAACGTGATCAGCACCTGGCTGACCCCGAGGGCGTCCGCCCGCCGCTTGGCGTTGCCGTCGAGCCGGATCGCGGGCGCTCCGGACGGGTGCCGGGTCACGCTGATGTCCTGCCAGCGGCGCCCCCGGTAGCCGCCGAGTGCCTTGATGGTGGCTTCGCGGGCGGAGAACCGCCCCGCGTAGGATTCCGCGGGGCGGGCCTTCGAATCGCAGTACGCGATCTCCTCGGGGGTGAAGACGCGATCACGGAACGTCGGGTGTCGAGCGATCGCCCGCTCCATCCGCGAGATCTCGCACAGGTCGACCCCCAGCCCGACGATGTCCACGAGGGAAAGGCTACGCCACGTCGCTCACGCCGGTGGTTGCGGCGCGGCGGCGCCGTGTGAACCACACGAGCACGAGCACCGCCAGGGCCGCCGCCGCCAAGGCCGCCGCCGCCAGGGCCACCTTCGACTCGATGCTCCAACCCGTTCCGATAGGGGCGATCGTCGAGTCTGGCTCCTGGCTGTCCTGCGCGAAGGTCAGGAGCTCGTTCGGCGGCACCTGCTGACACAAGCCCGACTCCCAGACGCCATCGTTCGCTCGATCGAGGAGCAACCCGGCGCGAGGACCGTCGAAGAGTTCGATCCCGCACGAGGCCCCGTCCCCGCTGGTGCGGACGACCGCGGTGGGGCCGAACGGTCCTTTGACGACACGTTCGACGACGAACGTCCAGGCCGCACGTCCATCGCTCAGTGGATCACGATCCACGTAGGTGCCGACGAAGGCACCGTCAGCGTCTGAGAGCCGAGAGCCGAGGTCCATCTCGGCACAGGAACACGCTCGCGCCGGCGCGCCGGCGACGACGACGCCCGCAACCACGACGAACGCGATCGCGAGCCGGAGAGAACGAGGACGAGCACCGGGAGACCGCATCACCCGAGCCATGCCCGGACGCTACTCGACCGTGACGCTCTTCGCGAGGTTCCGCGGCTGGTCGACGTCGGAGCCTCGCAACCGGGCCACGTGGTACGCGAGGAGCTGCAGCGGCACCGTCACCACGACCGGCGACAGCAGCTCGGGCGTCTCCGGAACCTCGAGCACGTGCTGGGCCACACCGCGGATCTGCTCGTCCCCCTCCGTCGCGACGGCGATCACCTCGGCGCCGCGCGCGCGCACCTCCTGGATGTTCGAGAGCATCTTCGGATAGACGTGGCACGTGGTCGCGACCGCCACCACGGGCACCCCGTCCTCGACCAGCGCGATCGGGCCGTGCTTCAGCTCGCCGGCGGGATACCCCTCCGCATGCACGTAGCTGATCTCCTTCAGCTTCAGAGCCCCTTCCAGGGCCGCGGGGTAGCCCGTGTGCCGTCCGATGAACAGCCAGTCCCGCGAGTCCTGGAATCGCCGAGCGAGCTCCTGGACCTGTTCGTCCAGCGCGATGGCCTGCTCGACCTTCGCCGGGAGCTCCCCCATTCGCGTCAGGACCTCTGCGATCTCCTCGGGGAACATCGAGCCTCGGACCTGGGCGAGGTACATCGCGAGGATGTACTGCGACACCATCTGGGTCGCGAAGGTCTTCGTGGCGGCCACGCCGATCTCGGGGCCCGCATGCATGTAGATCACGCCGTCGGCCTCCCGGGCGAGCGACGAGCCGACGGTGTTCGTGACGGCCAGCAGCGGCGATCCCTGACGCCGGGCGTGCCGAGCGGCCTCGAGCGTGTCGATCGTCTCCCCGGATTGCGAGACCGCGAGGGTGAGGGTGTCAGAGCCGAGGACGGGGTCGCGATAGCGGAACTCGCTCGCGATGTCGATCTCGACGGGCAGCCGCGTCCAGTGCTCGATCGCGTACTTCGCCACGAGGCCCGAGTGGTACGCGGTCCCACAGGCGACGACGAAGACCTTGTCCACCTCCCGGAGGACGTCGTCGGAGATCTTCAGGTCGTCGAGCGCGAGGCGGCGCAGCTCGTCGACCCGCCCCACGAGCGTGTCGCGGATCGCGCTCGGTTGCTCGTGGATCTCCTTGAGCATGAACGTGTCGAAGCCGCCCTTCTCCGCCCGCGCGGAGTCCCAGTCGACCTCGATGGACTCAGGATGCACGAGGGTGCCGTCGAAGTCGGAGAACGTCGCTCCGTCGGCCCGCACCTCCACGATCCGTCCCTCGTCCACGGGGATCACCGTGGTCGTTCGGCCCAACACCGCCGGGATGTCGGACGCGAGGATGCTCTCGCCGACACCGACCCCGACGACGAGCGGGGACGCGACCTTCACCCCGACCAGGAGGCCGGGCTCCTCCGACGACATGACGACGAGCGAATACGCTCCTTCGAGCTCCCGGACCGTCGCGCGGACGGCCTCCGCCAACGATCCGCCGTCCCGACGGCGTTCCTCGATCAGATGGGCGACGAGCTCCGTGTCGGTCTCGGACGCGAGGGTATGCCCTTCCTTCTCGAGGCGTGCTCGGAGCAGCTGGAAGTTCTCGATGATGCCGTTGTGGATCACGGCGACCGTGCCGGAGCAGTCGAGGTGAGGGTGGGCGTTGCGGTGGGTCGGCGCGCCGTGCGTCGCCCAGCGCGTGTGGCCCATGGCGACGGTCCCGGCCGGGTGCCCGTCCTCGTCGAGCGCCGTCACGAGCTCCGAGAGCTTCCCCGCCCGCTTGACGACGGTGAGGCCGCCGTCGAGCACGGCGACGCCCGCCGAGTCGTATCCGCGGTACTCCAAACGTCGAAGTCCCTCGAGGACGATCGGGAGGGCCTCGTCGGGCCCCACGTAGCCGACGATGCCGCACATGGAGCATCGAGCGTAGCAGGGCGTCCCTTCCGGGAGAACGACGCCCAAGCGCGGAGAACGGTCCTCAGGTGCCGAGGTGCTTACGCACCTCGCCCGCGATGGTCTCCGCATGGCGGCGTGCGATGTCCTCCGTCTCGGCCTCGACCATCACCCGGACGAGCGGTTCGGTCCCCGACGCGCGGACGAGCACGCGGCCGTGGTCGGCGAGCTCCTCCTCCGCCGCGCGGACCGCTTCCCAGACCTGTTCGGAGCCGTCGAGCTCGGTGAGGCTTCGTACCTGGACGTTCTCCATCACCTGCGGGTAGCGCTCCATCACGCCTGCGAGATCGGCGACCGAGCGACCGCTCCCGGCCGCGAGGGAGAGGAACCGGACCGCGGTCAGGAGCCCGTCGCCGGTCGTGGCGTGGTCCCGGAAGATCAGGTGGCCGGATTGCTCCCCACCCAGCATCACGCCCTCCTCGAGCATCTCCTCGAGGACGTAGCGGTCGCCCACCTTCGTGGCGGAGACCGTGATGCCGGCGTCCCGCATCGCTCGATGGAAGCCGAGGTTGGCCATCACGGTCGTGACCACGGCGTCGGAGGGAAGCGCGCCCGCCTCCTTCATCGCGATCGCGCACGCAGCGAGGATCTGGTCACCGTCGATCGGCGCGCCCGTCGCATCGACGAACAGGGCACGGTCGGCGTCACCATCGTGGGAGACGCCGGCGTCGGCACCCAGCTCCACCACCGCCGCCCCCGCCACCTCTGGGTGGAGCGCCCCGCAGTCGACGTTGATGTTGCGCCCGTCGGGGGCGTCGTGGATCGGGTGCACGGCCGCCCCGAGCCGCTCATAGAGCGCCGGGGCCACCCCGGACGCAGCGCCGTTCGCACAGTCGACGACGATCGTCATCCCATCGAGCCGCGCTCCGGCAGCGGCCTCGAGATGGGCCAGGTATCGCTCGCGGCCACCGGCGAGGGCTCCGATCGACCCTTCCTGCGCGCCCGGCGACGAGGAGTCCGACAGCCCGGCCTCGATCCGGTCCTCGACGACATCCGGGAGCTTCATGCCGTTCGGACCGAAGAACTTGATGCCGTTGTACTCGGGAGGATTGTGTGAAGCCGAGATGACCACGCCGGCGTCGGCACCGATGTCGATCGTCAGGAACGCGATGGCAGGCGTGGGCTCCACGCCCGCCAGGAGGACGTCTCCCCCGGCCTCGTGGATCCCCGCGACGAGGGCCTCTTCCAGCCACGTCCCCGACTCCCGTGGATCCCTCCCGAGCACCAGGACGGGCCGGTGCTCGACGCCTTCGGCGAGCACACGGACGGCCGCACGTCCGAGCCCTCGGGCGAGCGTGGCGGTGAGCTCGGAGCCGGCGATCCCCCGGACGCCGTCGGTCCCGAAGAGGCGCGCCATAGGGCAGGTGATGCTACTGCGGGTGGCGAAACGCGGGGCCTCCGGCCCCGCGCCCGCCACCCTCAGGTGCCTAGCAGCAGCCGGGCGGGCAGCAGTCCGGATCCATCCGGGTCACCTCCCATCGACTCGGCCATCACATCGATGGCGGTCGATATGTTGCCTCACGCATCGACACCTGTCAATATGAGCAGCATGAAGCTGGTTCAGGACCTGGATGCCTGCTGCGCGCCCCTGCTCTCGTCACCCCTGAGCGAGGACGCGGCCGAGACGCTGGCGACGGCCCTCCAGGCGCTGGCGGACCCGGCCCGGCTGCGCCTCCTGAGCCTGATCGCCGCGTGCCCCGGCTCGGAGGCATGCGGATGCGAGCTGACGGCGCCGATCGGTCTGTCGCAGCCGACGGTGAGCCACCACCTGAAGGTCCTGCACGAAGCAGGGCTCCTCGAGCGGGAGCGACGTGGGAAGTGGGTCTACTTCCGAGTGCGCCCGGAGCCGCTCGCCTCGCTCCGCTC
>JBOGVC010000243.1:0-3542 GCA_050695275.1 Actinomycetota bacterium
AGGGACGGATCCTCCACGAGATCGTGGGCGCGGACAAGGCGCTCACGGCGAGGGAAGCTCAGCCATCGGTGCAGATCCCCGGCATGGGCGAGTCCGCCGTCTCCGACAACGAAGCCGACGAGATGGAGGAGCACCTCCGGGGCCTCGGCTACATCGAGTAGCGGATGTCATGGGCGACGGGGCCGGAGCGCGGACAACCCCGGATCGGGCAGCCTGGCTCCTGAGCCTCCGAAGAGCGAACGAGCTCCAAGAGGACGAGCTTGACTCGACCTTCGACGATGAGTGGGGGGAGATCTCCGACACGCATCGGCGTTTCGTCGAGCGGTTCGTGTCTGCGCTGCCGGCCGGCGGCAGGGTCCTCGACGCCGCGTGCGGGACGGGCAAGTACTTCGGGATCGTGCTTGGGAGCGGGCGCCTCGTGGTCGGGGTCGACCAATCGCGGGCGCACCTGGCGACGGCGCGGGGCAAGCACCCTGAGGCGGTCCTCGAGCAGCACGACCTCCAGGATCTGCCCTTCCGAGACGAGTTCGACGGTGTGATGTGCGTCGACGCGATGGAGTTCGTCCCCCCCGAGGAATGGCCGGGCATCCTGAACCGATTCCGCCAGGCCGTATACGCGAGGGGCTGGTTGTACCTCACCGTCGAACGGCTCCTCGGGGAGCGCGTGCGCGAGATGAACGCGGAGGCCCGAAGGTCGGGCCTCCCAGTCGTTGAGGGCGAGGTCATCTTCGACGGACCCGATGGCTACTACCACCACTACCCGACAATGCAGCAGGTTCGAGCGTGGATCACCGATGCGGGGTTCGCCATCGAGGAGGAAACGGAGGGACCCTGGCAGGAGGAGGGGTACGCGTACCACCACGTGTTGGCGCGCAGAACCTCCTCCTGAGCTGAGCGCGACGTCCACTTGCCCGGCTCGTGGGTCGAGGCGGAGACTGTGCCGATGATCCCGAAGACGCGGTGGGCGAAGACCATCGACGACGCCTACATCGCCTACCAGGACTTCGGCGAGGGACCGGTCACCCTCGTGGTGATCCACGGTTGGGTGACCCACCTCGAAGTGTTCTGGGAGCTTCCTCGGTCCGCCCGGTTCATGCGGCGACTCGCGCAGCATATGCGGGTCCTGCACTTCGACAAGCGAGGGACCGGGATGTCCGATCGATTCGCGCAGCCGCCTGGTCTGGAGGCAAGGATGGACGACGTCCGTGCGGTCATGGACGCAGCCGGCGTCGAACGCGCGGCGCTCTTCGGATGGGGGGACGGCGGCCCACCGCTGGCTGCGTTCTTCGCCGCATCCCACCCCGAGCGAACCGTCGCCCTCTGCATCGATCCGCATATCCACCTGCGGCGGACTCATGACTACCCCTTCGGCGACACGGAGGAGGAGTTCGAGCGTTGGCTGGCCAAGCCCGCGGCGGTCTGGGGTGATGAGGTCGCGATGTTCGACGATGACGATCCGGACGACGTCGAGGAGATCCGGCACAGCGCGAAGATGTCCCGGTACGGCGCCACGCCGGGGAGCATGGCCGCCCTCTCGCGCATGTGGTTCGACACGGACGTCCGCGACATCTTGCCGACGATCCGTGTGCCGACACTCGTGCTCTCGATGGAGGACAGCTCGTGGGCGGGTGCTGAGCCGGCAACCTACGTGATGGAACGGATCGCGGGAGCTCGGATCGCGAGCATCCCCGGTAGCGATCCGACGTCGGCCGATGCACAGGATCCGTACATCTCTGCGATCGAGTCGTTCCTCGCCCTGGTCCAGCGGGAAGAGGCGGAGCTCGACCGGCTGCTCGCGACCGTGTTGTTCACAGACATCGTCGGGTCCACCGAAAGGATCGCGGCGATCGGCGACCGCGGATGGCGAGATCTCGTCGAGCGACACCATGCGACGGTCCGAGCGCTGCTCGGCCGATACCACGGCACCGAGATGGACACTGCGGGGGACGGCTTCTTCGCGACCTTCGACGGGCCGGCCCGCGCGATCCGCTGCGCGCTCGCGATCAGAGAAGCCGTCGAGCCCCTGGGGATCGAGGTCCGGTCGGGGCTGCACACGGGCGAGGTGGAGCGGGTGGACGGGAAGGTCGCAGGGATCGCGGTCAGCATCGGTGCGCGGATCTCTGGCCTGGCCGGCGCTTCAGAGGTGCTTGTCTCGCAGACGGTGAAGGATCTCGTGGCCGGCTCGGGTCTCCGGTTCGCCGCGAAGGGCGAGCAGGAGCTCAAGGGTGTGCCCGGCGAGTGGCGCCTCTTCGCCGTGGCGGGCTGATCGGCGGCTCGGCCTGAGCCTCGCACTGTGTTCCACATATCGGAACTCAGTTCCGCTATGTGGAACAAGAACAACGTCCGCTGCTCGCACGCCCGCCCCACATACCTTTACGTTTTGCCTTTCTGGGACAAGCCTGCCCTTGGAATGTCAAAACGGAAAGCTCAATCGGTTCTCGAAGTGATCCGGACATGTCGCCGGTCGTCGAACGACTCGTACGGCGAGCAACGTCGACACCCGCTTGAAGCATCGAGGGAGCAGGCAGCCAACTGAAGATCTGAGTCAAAGGGGAACGCCTTCTGGGTGTTCCGCCCATAGACGCCCCCGAGTCCCCGATCCACAGTGGTCACACCAGAGCAGACGCGAGGAGGCCACCTGATGGATGACAGAGCAAGTCTGGACCGGCGGCTCGATGTTTGGGTGTCGGAAGGGATGATCGACCGAACCGACGCCGATGCGATCGCGGCCTTCGAAGCTCGGCGCGCCCCGGATCCCCGGGGTCGCGGGGTCACACCCGTCACCGAGGCGCTCGCCTATCTGGGAGCTGCACTCGCGCTCGCCGCGGGAGGAACCGCCCTGGGCGGCGAATGGGACGGCCTCTCGACGGCGGGGCGGATCGCCGTCCCCGGAACGATCTGGCTCGTGCTGTTCGGCATCGGCTGGGTGATCCGGGGCGCGACGTCGCCGGCGCAGGTCCGGCTCGGGCGCATCCTCTGGTTCCTCTCGGCCGCTTCGTTGACCTGGACCATGGGCTCGGTGGTCGTGGACGGCTTCCGAGCCGAGAGATGGCCCCTGTGGGGCGGCGCG
Organism: Actinomycetota bacterium; assembly: GCA_050695275.1. Taxonomy (GTDB): domain Bacteria; phylum Actinomycetota; class UBA4738; order UBA4738; family HRBIN12; genus JAJNBA01. Next base: position 3,071 of record JBOGVC010000243.1, read on the forward strand.
GCCGTCGTGGCATACGCGGGCGCCCTCTATCTCGTCCGGCCGAGCACGCTCCAGCAGCTCGCTGTGGTCGGAGGGATGATCCTCCTCGCGGTGGGCCTCGCGGAAGACTCCGCGACGGCGATGGGTGTCATGTTCTGGGCCATCGGGGCGGCGTGGATCCTCCTCGGCTGGTGTTGCCTGCTCGTCGAGCCCAGCTCGGCATCCACCGTCGGGGCCCTGCTGGCACTGGTCGGCGCGATGTTCGTCTCGATCCACAACGAGGAGGTCGGGGCGTGGTTCAGCGTGATGACCGCTGCCAGCCTGATCGGGGTCAGCGTCGGGATCCGACACACCGCCATGCTCGTGCTCGGCGCGATCGGGCTGTTCTTCTCGACGTTCGGGACGATCCAGCAGTACCTGGAGGGCACGACCGGCGTCGCGATCGGTCTCCTCGTGGCAGGGGTCGTCGTGCTGGCGCTCGCGCTCATGGTGT
>JBOGVC010000244.1:0-3218 GCA_050695275.1 Actinomycetota bacterium
TCAAGAAGATCCTCAAGGTCCTCACGGAGGCCGAGACGATCTCCGCCGCCAACTGGAGCAGGCGCTTCAAGAACAACCTCGAGAAGCTGCACTCGGGTGACCCGTTCGAGGTCGCCGAGGTGCTCCGGAACCTCTCGATCAGGGATCGGGAGAAGGGGCTTTCCGCCGGGGAGAAGCGCATGATCCACAAGGCACGGCAGATCCTGATCTCGGAGCTGTCACATGCTGCGGGCAAGTCCGAGGAGGACGCCGAACTCATGATCGACGAGGTCCTCGACGGGGCCCACGGCGTGAAGATGGCCGCCGAGGCCTGACCCGAACCCCACCCTCTGACCCCGCCGCTCCGGCTCAGGAGCGGTGCCGGACGCGCCGATGACCCTGTGAGGGGCCGGATGGCCTCGATCGAGCTTCCCGAGGCGGGGTGGGCATCGTGACGGACAACGAGCACGGGCGAGGCGACGCCCTTCGCGGCCGCGTGGCCGGAGGGGTGCGGATGATCTTCGTCGCGCTCAGCGCCACCGTCGGCGCCCGGCTCGGCGAGGCCTCCCGGACCACCAGCACGAGCCGCGCCCTCCTGTTCGTCTTCCTCGGAGCCGGTGTGGGCTACGTGATCGGCGGCGTCTTCGGACGCCTCACCCTCCGTGCGGTCCATGGGCTGGAGTCCGAGCTCGGCAAGAAGCCTCCCGCGGTCCTCGCCGGCGGCGTGGTCGGGCTGATCGTGGGACTGCTGGTGGCCGGGCTGATGATGATCCCCCTCGTGTTCCTGCCCGCCTCCGCTTCCTGGCCGGCCATCGTCTTCCTCTACCTCGCGTTCGGGACGCTCGGCTATCGGCTGGGGCAGGCCAAGTACGAGGACATCTTCAGCCTCGTCGGCGTCAAGCCGAGGGCCGCCGGCGTCACGCGAGGCGACCTGCACGTGCTCGACACGAGCGCGTTGATCGACGGCCGCGTCGCCGACCTCGTGGCAACGGGGTTCGTGGCGGGGACGGTCCTGCTGCACGAAGGCGTGCTGCGCGAGCTGCAAGCGATCTCCGACTCCTCGGATCCCCATCGTCGAACGCGCGGCCGGCGTGGGCTCGACATGCTCGTGGAGCTCCAGAAGGCGCCGACCCTGCAGTTCCAGCTCGTGGAGGAGCTGGGGGTGATGGACGTCGATGCCGCCCTCGTGCGGCTGGCCCGGGAGCGGGGTGCCCAGCTGATCACCGTCGATCACAACCTCGCCAAGGTCGCCGAGGCGCTCCGGGTGCCGGTGGCGCAGATCAACGCGCTGGCCTCGCGCTTCCGGGTTCCCTACACCGCCGGCGACGAGCTCGCCGTCCGCGTCGTCAAGGAAGGGCGCGAGCACGGTCAGGCCGTGGCCTACCTCGACGACGGTACGATGGTCGTCGTCGAGCAGGCCGCGACGCGCATCGGTTCCCAGGTCGAGGTCCGGGTGACGAACGTGATCCAGACGACCACCGGACGCATGATCTTCGCCGCCCTCTCGGGCGATTCGCCCGCGACGGCCGGCGCCGACGCCTGACCGTCTCGGTCTGCGATGCTGCGAGCGTGGAGCCCGATGCGGCGATCGTGATCCTGTTGGCCGCCGGCGCCGGTCGTCGACTCGGCGGCTCGGAGCCGAAGGCGCTCCTCCCGATCGGCGGCCGGCCCCTCCTCGCCGTGGCCGCCGCAGCCGCCGCGGCCTCCGGGGTGAGGGGGCTCGTGGTCACGTTCCCACCGAGCTGGGAAGGACGCGTGCGCGCCTGCGTCGAGGATCTCGAGGTCGACCTGCGGTTCGTCGAGGGAGGCGGGACGCGACAGGCCTCGGTCCGGGCCGCCCTCGGAGCCGTGCCCGCATCCGCGGCCCTCGTGGCCGTCCACGACGCCGCCCGACCCTTCGCCTCCCCCGACCTCTTCCTGCGGGTCCTCCGCGCCGTGGAGCGAGGTCCCGACGGCGCGGTCCCCGTCCTCCCGGTCGCCGATACGGTGCTCCGGGTTCGCGGAGAGGTGGTGGAGGGCGTCGAAGCACGCGAGGAGCTGGCGCTGGGCCAGACGCCGCAGGCGTTCCGGACCGCCGCGCTGCGGGAGGCGCACGCGAAGGCCGAGGCCGTCGGCGCTTCGTTCACCGACGACGCGTCGATGCTCCGGTGGGCGGGGTACGAGGTGCTCGCCGTACCGGGCGACCCCGACAACGTGAAGATCACCACCCTGGCCGACCTCGCACTCGCCGATCGACGGATGGGCGGCGCCGGCGGTGGGTGATCCGGCCGTCGGCCTGGGCTTCGACGTGCACGCGTTCGCGCCCGGCCGTCCGCTGTGGCTCGGCGGCCTCCTGTTCGACGGCGAGCCCGGGCTCGCCGGCCACTCCGACGGCGACGTGGTCTGCCACGCGATCGCCGATGCGCTCCTCGGCGCCGTGGCGCTCGGCGACGTGGGCGAGCACTTCCCGGACAGCGATCCCGCGACCGAGGGCATCTCCGGCGAGGAGCTGCTCGGCCGTACGCTGGGCCTCCTCTCCGAGGGCCGCCGGTCTCCCGTCTCCGTCGACGTCACGATCGTCTGCGACCGGCCCTCGATCGCGACACGACGCCTCGAGATGCGCGAGCGCCTCGCTCGGATCGCCGGCCTCCCGGTCGACCGGGTATCCGTGAAGGCCACACGTCCGGAGGGCCTCGGCCTCACCGGCGAGGGTGTCGGGTGCCTGGCGCTCGCGGTGGTGGCGTGAGCGACGAGCTCGTCACGGGGCGTCGGGCCGTCGTCGAAGCGCTGAGGGCGGGGCAGGTCCGGGAGGTGCTCGTCGCCGCGGGAGCGCGCGACACCCAGGGACTCCGGGCCGTCCGTGATGCCGCTCGCGCGGCCAAGGTGCCCGTCCGCGCGACCGATCGGCGAGCACTGGACGCCATGGCCGGAGATCACCGCGGCGTCATCGCGCGGACGGTGCGCGCGGGACCCACGCAACTGGGGGAGCGCGACCTCGCCACCCTCCCGTTCGCGCGGGACGCGCTCGTGATCGTCCTGGACGGCATCACGGATCCCCAGAACCTGGGCGCCGCGGCGCGGACGGCCGAGGCGGCGGGCGCCGCGGCTCTCGTCACGAGGAGTCGCCGGGCGGCAGGGGTCACTCCCGCGGCCGTCCGCGCCTCCGCGGGCGCGTTGGAGCATCTCCCGCTCGCCGTCGTCGCGAACATCACCCGCGCGCTCGCACGCCTGCAGGAGGCAGGCTTCTCCGTGATCGGGCT
>JBOGVC010000245.1:0-5097 GCA_050695275.1 Actinomycetota bacterium
GGACGGCAGGGGACGATCACACCTACGTCTGCCGCGGCCAGGGACACTTCGGAGAGGCTCTCGATCACGACATCGAGGCCGCCATCGCGCTGGGCGACCCGATCTACTTCCCGGTCAACCGACCGACCACCCAGGTCGACTCGAACGGGGACGTCTGTAGCCCGGACCTATTCGCGACCACGAACTGCGCCGTCGACAAATACGACATCATCGGGTTCGCGCGTCTCTTCATCCGGGAGATCTGGGGAGGCGGGAACGAGAAGGGCGACGTCGTCACGCATTGCGGTCACTTCGCGGGGATCGAGGAGGACGCGAACGCCCGATGCATGATCGCCGAGTGGGTCGGCTACACGCCCGAGGGGCTGGACGGCGGCGGCGGCGAGAACTTCGGGCTCGTCCCCGTGAAGCTGGTCGAGTAGCCGGGCGGGCTCGCGCGGCGTGCAGGGCGGCCCGATGTCAGGGAACATGGGGCCGTGACCGATCCGCTCACCGTCGTCTTCATGCCCGAGAGCGCGTACGGGCCGACGAACAACTGCATCGGCATCGGCAAGATCCTCGAGGGGCGCGGACACCGCGTGGTGTTCGCGGCGGAAGCGTCGTGGCGCGGGAGGCTCGAGCCTCTCGGCTTCGAGGAGGATCTCGTGGATCTGGCCCCGCCGGCCGAGGGCGACCAGGACGCCGGGCAGTTCTGGACCGACTTCATCACGGACACAGCCCCCGAGTTCCGCAAGCCGACGATCGAGCAGCTCGACACGTTCATCCGACCGGTGTGGGAGTCGCTGATCGACGGAGCGAAGTTCTGCGAGCCGCAGCTCCGGGAGATCCTCGCCCGAGCGAAGCCGGACGTGATCGTCGAGGACAACGTGAGCGGCTTCCCGGCCCTCCTCACCCACGGCGCGCCCTGGGTGCGGATCATGAGCTGCAACCCGCTCGAACGGAAGGATCCCGACCTCCCGCCGACGTTCAGCGGGTACCCGATCGACGACCGGAGCGGATGGGAGGAGTTCCGATCCGAGTACGACCGGACCCATCGCGATCTCTGGTCCGGCTTCAACGAGTGGATGCTCGAACAAGGAGCCCCCGCCCTCCCCGACCTCGAGTTCATCCACGAGTCTGAGCACCTGAACCTGTCCGTGTTCCCCGACGCCGCCGACTATCTCCGGGCACGGCCACTCGGAACCGCGTGGCATCGCCTCGAGTCGTCGGTCCGGGACACCGAGGACGCGTGGTCCGTCCCGGAACAGCTTCGCGACGGTGAGGGATCGCTGATCTATCTGTCGCTGGGCTCGCTGGGATCGGCCGACGTGGAGCTGATGCGCCGGCTCGTCGACGTGCTCTCGCGCACCCGGCACCGCTACGTGGTGTCGAAGGGGCCGCGCGCGGACGAGTTCGGCCTCCCCGACAACATGTGGGGAGAAGCGCGCGTCCCGCAGACGAGCATCATCCCCGAGGTGGACCTCGTGATCACACACGGCGGGAACAACACCGTCACGGAATCCCTGCACTTCGGCAAGCCGATGGTCGTGCTCCCGCTGTTCTGGGACCAGTACGACAATGCCCAGCGGATGGACGAGCTCGGGTACGGCGTCCGGCTCGCGACGTACGACTTCGCCGACGACGAGCTCATCGCCGCGGTGGACGGGCTGGCGGCGGACGAGACGCTCCGATCGAGCCTGGATGCGCTCGGCGAGCGGATCCGCGACGCCGACGGCGTGACCCACGCCGCCGATCTGATCGAGGCGGTCGGCCACAGGGTGTAGACACCGCGGCGGGTTCCGATCAGCGCGCCGCGCCGCCGTCCTCGAAGCGCTTCCGGTACGACTGCGCGACCGCCTCGAGCAGGGTTTCGTCGGGGAGTCCGTCGGGCAGCGACCCGACACGACCGCGGATCGCGGACGTCAGCTGCGCCGCGAGACGCCATCGGGCCGTCGGGTCGAGCGATCCCCGGCGGGCCAGGAACGAACGGATCACGTCGTAGTCACGCTCCGACAACCCCGTCGCATCCACGGCCGGGAGATCGGGCCGGCTCGCGGAGAGGACCGACCCCGGTGCCGTGAACCGTGCCTCTCGGACCACCATGGTGCCGGCGGCGAGGTCGCCGAGCCGCTGGGCCCGCGTGGTGACGATCATCGAGATCACGGCCAGGAACGGCAGCAGGAAGACGTCGAGGATCCTGATCAGGTTGCGGACCATGATCGCCGCGCCGCCCGCCGGCTGGCCATCGGTCCGGATCACGCGGAGCCGCTGCGCGCGCTTCCCGGGCGTCTGCCCCTGCCAGGACAGCTCGAAGATCGGGTAGTAGCCCCAGAAGAGCAGGAACAGGATCAGGGAGAGCACCACCAGCTCCACGCCGCCGGAGAGGTTCCCCGCCCCGATGCCGAGCACGATCGGCACCGCGATCGCGAGCTGGATCAGGGAGTCGATCAGCTGCGCGATCATCCGCGAGCCCAGCCCTGCGACGTCGAGGGAGATCGTCACCGCCTCGGGCGTCACCGAGCGACCGTACGTGCTCACTGCTCTCATCCCTTCGTCTCGAGCTCGCGCGTCGGGCGGCCGGCTCGACGCGGCGCCTAGACTCGCCTCGGTGGATCTCGACTCGTACATCCAAACGCATCGGCCGGAATGGAGCAGGCTGGAGCAGACCACCGCGGGGGGAAGCCGTGCGCTCAGCTCTCGACCCGGCGGCGACATCGCGGAGACCGTTCGGCTCTACCTCCGCGCATCCTCGCACCTCGCCGAGGTGCAGACGCGCTACCACGACCCGGGGCTCGAGCGCTATCTCAACGGCCTCGTGTCCCGCGCGCACGGGGCGATCTACGGGGGCAGCGCCACGTCGGGTCGCTCGTTCCTCCGCTTCTTCGTGACGCGGTATCGAGCCGTCTTCCGTCGCACCCTGCCCTTCATCGCGGTGATCGCGATCCTGATGGTCGTGGTGATCCTCGCGACCGACCTGTGGGTCGCGAGCTCCCGCGAAGCCCAGGCGGGGCTCCTGCCGTCCGTCTCGCGCCAGGCGATGCGGGACGCTGGTGCCGTCGCGGGACCGGGCGATCCGGAATCGGCGGCCCTCTCCGCCCTGATCTTCCAGAACAACGTGCAGGTGTCGTTCCTCGCCTTCGCGCTCGGGATCACGTTCGGGATCGGAACGATCTGGGTGATCACCACGAACGCCGTCTTCATCGGGCTCCTCGCCGGTGGATTCCAGGCGGCCGGGGAGGGGTGGACCTTCTGGGCGCTCGTGCTACCGCACGGCTTCCTGGAGCTCACCGCGATCTGCATCGCGGGCGGCGCCGGGCTCCGCGTGGGGTGGGCGATGATCGATCCGGGGGACCGCGGCCGCGTCGCGGCGCTGGGCGAGGAGGCACGCGACGCCGTCCTGCTGATCCTCGGCGCGATCCCGGCGTTCGCCGTCGCGGCGGTGATCGAGGGGTTCGTCACGGGCCGCACCGGAGCCGCGATCGTCGAGGTCCTGATCGGCGCGATCGTGGTGGCGGCCTATCTCGCGCTCCTCCTGTTCCCGACGAGGGACCCCTCCCCCGGGAAGGCACCGGCCGGACAGGCCCGCACGGTCAGAGTCGGCCCCGCGATTTGACCTGGAGGTACTCGTCGGCCACCGAGGCCGCGAGCGCGCCCGGCTGCGCGTCGATGACCGTGGCGCCCAGCCCCCTGATCCGTGCGGCGGCGCGATCGCGCCACGTCACGAACCCCGCTGCGGACGCGCGGTCGTAGGCGTCTTCGGACGTCCACGGCACCGAGGTGGCGAGGCTCTCGACCTCCGGGTCACGCACGCTCCCCACCACGAGGAGGTGCCTCGACAACAGCACAGGGATCGCGCGGAGCAAGGGTTCGAGGACCGACTCCTCCGAGAGATCCGTGAACAGGACCAGCCAGGAACGGCGACGGTGCCGTGCCAGCAGCGTGGCGAACGCGAGCGGGTAGTTGGGGGCGTACAGGCCCGCCTCGAGGTCGAACAGGAGCTGCAGGATACGCGGTGGCTGCGACGGGCCGCCCCGAGGCTCGACGAACGCCCGCACGTCCCGGCCGAAGGCGAGCGCGCCGACGTGATCGCCGACGCGGGCCGCGAGGTCCGCGACGGCGATCGCGGCGTCCAGGGAGTGCTCGAGCCGGGACACGCCGGCCACTTGGCCGGCCGTGGCCCGGCTCGCGTCGAGCAGCATCACCACCTGCTGGTTGTGCTCCTCGCGGTACTCGTTGGCGATCGGTCGCGGCGATCGTGCCGTCGCTTTCCAGTTGATCCGCCGGAACTCGTCATCGGACCGGTACTCGCGGAGCGAGTCGAACTCGTCGCTCCCGCCCCGGTACGCCGTCGATCGCAGCCCCGACTGCAGGAGCTGCGCCCGCCGGAAGCGGAGCTCGACCTCGGCGCGACCGCGGAGCGCCGGATAGACCTTCACCTCGTCGATCAGCGGGACGATCGACTGCCGGCCGGCGAGCCCCAACGGTCCGGCCGTCCGGATCGTGAACGGCCCGATCGAGGCGCGCCCCCGACGTCCGGGTCGGATCGATGCGGGCAGCTGCGACCAACCGCCGGGCTCGATCGAGACGTGGTGTCGAGCGGGCTCGCGATCCATCGACGGTGGCGTCGCATCGTGGATCTCGACCGCGAGCGCCCGATCGATCGGATCGTGCAGCTCCACGAGGACGTCGGCGGGCCGGCCCATCCGCAGCACGGCGGCGACCGTCCGGCGCGGCTGCAAGGCGCTCGCCCCCGGTGCCATGACGACGTCGACGACCACGAGGACCGCGACGAGGACGGTCGCGCCGACGAGGACGAGCGTCGGGTCGGCGGGAGCGAGGGCGGCGAGGACGCCGGCTCCGAGGATCGCAACGACGATCCGGGGTCGCAGATGCATGACCTAGCGGGGGACGGCGACCCGTTCGGCGATCCCGTCGAGCACCGAGTCCGCCGTCGCTCCTTCGAGCTCGATCTCGGGACGCAGGACCACGCGGTGCCGCCACGTGGGACGGAGCAAGGTCTTCACGTCGTCCGGCGTCACGAAGTCCCGTTGCGAGAGGTACGCCCAGGCCTTCACCGCCGTCAGGAGCATCGCCGCCCCTCGTGGGCTCACCCCGAGGGAC
>JBOGVC010000246.1:0-3390 GCA_050695275.1 Actinomycetota bacterium
AGATCGGCGAGGTGGTGGCCGGCGAGCCTGGCCGGATCTCCGTGACGGGCTCCCTCGAGCCGTAGGGAACCCATCCGACGGATCGCCCGTTAGGGTGCCGGAGGAGGCGACGTGGACCGGCCGAGGCAGCCACCGAAGGATCGGCCGAGGAACCGGCCAACGAACCTGACCGAGGAGGATCCCGGGCTCCCGATCGAGTTCGGGCCGGCGTCGAACGCCGAGTACGACCCGGAGCCGGTCCTGCCGCCCGTCCTCCGGGAGACGATCCGCCGAGCCCGCGACGACGCCGAACGCAACGCGCGTCGCCTGGGGATGAGCCGTCGGGAGTTCCTCCTGTCGGCCTGCGGTGCGGCCACCACGTTCCTCGCCCTCAACGCGTGCACCCGCGAGGAGCACCGCGCGAACCCGTCGTCGTCCACGAGCGAGCCCGGCGGCTCCTACGAGATCCCGCCGAGCGCCTCGGTGGAGCCGCCGAGCGCCTACGAGGCGCTCGGGGGCGAGGAGTTCGTCTTCGACGTGCAGGGCCATCTCCTCGAGTACCACCTGAACCCGGTCCTGAACGGCGAGAGCTTCTGGGAGGCGTTCCCGCAGAAGGACTGCGGCGAGGACGACCCTCGCGTCTGCTACTCGATCGAGCACTTCCTCGAGCTGATGTTCCTCCGCTCGGATACCAACATGCTCGTCCTCTCCTCGCTCCCGATCTTCCCCGAGGGCAGCCCGCTGTCGCCGGAGATCATGGACATCACCCGGCAGACCGTGGAAGGGCTCTGCCGGGACGAGCGGATCCTGCTCCACGCGCAGGCGCTCCCCAACGTGGGCGGGCAGCGGGCCGCCCTCGACGCGATGGAGCACACCGCCAACCGCTATCCGGTGGCCGCGTGGAAGACGTTCACGCACTTCCCGGGAGCGTTCGAGGGCGACGGCAACGTGTGGTGGCTCGACGACCGCGACGGCGGCGACCTGGCGGAGCGGTTCATCCGCAAGGCCGTGTCCCTCGGGATCCCGACGATCTGTACCCACAAGGGACTCTCGCTCGGGAACCCGAACGCTTCGCCCGACGACATCGGGCCCGCCGCCAGGCGGCACCCCGACGTGAACTTCGTCGCCTACCACTCGGGTTTCGAAGCGGGTACGATGGAGGGGCCGTACACGCGCGAGACGGCGCACCTCGGGGTGAACCGGTTGATCGCATCGATGGAGCGAGAGGGCATCGGTCCGAACGAGAACGTCCACGCGGAGATCGGCTCGACCTGGTGGTACGTGATGCGGTATCCGGATCAGGCCGCGCACGTCCTCGGCAAGCTCCTGAAGCACGTGGGGGAAGACAACGTGCTGTGGGGGACCGACTGCCTCTTCTACGGGTCGCCGCAGCCGTTGATCCAGGCGATGCGCACGTTCCAGATCTCCGAGGAGCTCCGCGAACGGCACGGGTACCCGAAGCTGACCAAGGAGATCAGGGCGAAGATCCTGGGGCTGAACGGCGCCGCCCTCTACGGCATCGAGCCCAACACGTCGACCTGCGAGTTCACGCGTCGCGACCTGGAGCAGCTCCGCCGGACCCTGCCCGGGAACACGATGGCGCTCGGGCCGAGGACGATGGCGGACGTTCAGGCGTTCCGCGACGACGACCGTGAGCTCTGGGCTCGTTCCGCGGAGCTGCTCGGCTGACGGGGTCAGAGGTCCGCGGCGCCGAGCTGCCCTCCCGCCGGCCCGCGACCGGTGAGCGCCGCCGCTCCGCAGCCTGCCGCGAGCTCGAGGGCCTCGGCGAGCGGGGAGCCCGTCCCGAGCGCCCAGGTCAGCCCGGCGTGGAACGAGTCGCCGCTCCCGTACGTGTCCGAGATCGGCCCGGGCGGCGGCGTCGGGCGCCAGCGACCGGTCTCGCCGCCCGCCGTCCGGAACCGGCCGCCTTCGGCTCCCTCGGTCAACACGACGACGTCGGGCGGCGCGTGGGCGAGGAGCTCGGGGTCGTAGGCCTCGTTCGGGTCGCGGGCGCTGCCCACCACGGCGTCGGCCCTGATCCCCGAGGCCGCCAGGGTCCGCAGATGCCGGCTCGACACCACCACGACCTGGGCGGCGCGCGCACGCCGGAGCGCGTCGGCGTCCCCGGCCGTCACGTACACCGCGTTGATCTCCGCGAGGCGATCCCATGGCAGCGCGTCGGAGCCCCGTGCTTCCAGTCGAGGTCCGAGCGTCGTGATCGTGCGCTCCCCGTCCCGGTCGATCAGGCAGAGGGCCTGGCGGGTCGGCGACGTCCTTCGCGCGGCGTGCACCTCGATCCCGGCCGCGGCCAGCTCCTCGGCCGCTCTGACGCCGATCGCGTCCTCGCCGAGCGCGGTGAAGAGCTCACAGGAGCCCGCGAGCTTGGCGAGCTGCTGGGCCGCCACGCCCCCTCCGCCGCCGGCGCCAGACCACGTCTCCGAAGCGTGCGCGATGTCACCCGTGGCGGGAACACGATCCACACGGGCGAAGGTCATCCACTCGATGTGGCCGACGACGGCGACGTGGGTCATCCGGGGGGATATCGTCCCAGGGACCTGCCCTCGGCGCTCCCATCCGCCGAGGGTCTCCGAGGAGGCGCACGGCCGGGAATATCCGACCTCGTTGGTAGGATTTGCACCTGCAAGAGGGACCGCGAGTCCGTGGCCCCGAGAGCACCCCGAGAGGTCGATGGCAGAGCTCGACGGCGTCTTCTACAAGGAGATCGTGGAGCAGGCGCTCCGCGAGTTCCCGAACGAGGCTTGCGGCGTGATCGCGGCCGAGGCCGGCGTGCCCGTGAAGGTGTACGCGATGACGAACGCCGACGCGAGCCCGGCCACCTACCGGCTCGACGGCAAGGAGCAGCTGACGGTGTTCGACGAGCTCGACGACCGTGGCTGGGACCTGTGGGCCATCTACCACTCGCACACCCACTCGGATGCGTACCCGTCGGAGACCGACCGGAAGCTGGCGTTCTACCCGGACTCCCGCTACGTGCTGCTCTCGGTGGCGAACCGGGACGAGCCGGTGATCCGCTCGTTCTTCATCCTCGACGGCGAGGTCACCGAGGAGGAGCTGACGATCACGTGAGCGACGCGCGGCGGTTCACCGAGGACCAGGTCCAGCGCTACTCGCGCCACATCATCCTGCCGAACGTGGGCGGGGCGGGACAGCGCAAGCTGCTCGACGCGAGCGTGCTGATCATCGGCGCCGGCGGCCTCGGTTCGCCGATCGCGCTCTACCTCGCCGCCGCCGGGGTGGGGAAGATCGGGATCGTCGACTTCGACGCCGTGGACGTCTCCAACCTCCAGCGGCAGATCCTCCACACGAACGCCGACGTCGGTCGCTCCAAGGTGGAGTCGGCGCTCGAGCACCTGCGTGCGATCAACCCGACGATCGAGGTGGTCGGGCACG
>JBOGVC010000247.1:0-8107 GCA_050695275.1 Actinomycetota bacterium
GCCAGGGTCTGCTGCATCCGCAGCGCCGCCCGGACAGCGCGCTCGGCGTCGTCCTCGTGCGCCGATGGCGTCCCCCACACCGCCATCACGGCGTCGCCGATGAACTTCTCGACGAGACCACCGTAGCGCTCGATCGTCTCCCGGGCGGTCTCGAAATAGCGGGACAGCAGATCGCGGACCTCCTCGGGGTCGCGGCCCTCCGCGAGGTTCGTCGAGCCGACGAGGTCGGCGAACAGGACCGACACGAGGCGGCGCTCGGTGGACGGGGTGGCGGCGGCCGGGACGGGCGGGGCCGCGCTCGTGCCGATCTCCGCTCCGCACTCGCCGCAGAACTTGCTGTCGGGAGCGTTGGGCGCGTTGCATGCGTCGCAGACGATCACGAGGGCCGAGCCGCATTCCTTACAGAACTTGCGGCCCGGTTCGTTCTCGGTCCCGCAGTTCGAACAGTTCACGCCGGAAACCTCTCCTCGCTGGAGCCGAAGCGTACCCCGTGATCGACCAGGTCAGGGGCGGTCCGGGAGCCCTCGCCCCGACACGTTGACGGACGCCGACGTCCCGCCGACCATGCAGTTTCGAGGCGCAGAGCTTCGTCGAGGGCGGCGGATCCGACCGGCCGGATGAGGAGGACTGATGCTCGCAGCGGACACCTTCATGATCGTTTTCCGGTTCCTCCACGTGGTCGCGGGAGTCCTCTGGGTGGGCTCGGCGTTCCTGTTCGTCGCGATCGTCGGGCCGTCCGTGGCTGAGGTTGGGCCGTCCGCGGGACCGGTGATGGCCGCGGCCGTCAAGAAGCGCAAGGTCGTGAAGGTGATCACCGGCCTGGGCGTCGTGAACGTGCTCGCCGGATGGATCCTGTGGTTCCGCAACATGGATGCGGTGGGCTCCTTGGGCGACTGGGTCTCCTCGGGCTTCGGGCTCGGGCTGACGATCGGCGGCCTCCTGGCGACGAGCACGTTGTTCGTGGGAGCCCTCGGCGTGGGACGCAACGTCGAGCGCCTGGTCGACCTGGGGGGCGAGGTGGCGGCCTCGGGTGGACCGCCGACGCCCCAGCAGCAGGCCGAGATGGATCGGTTGGGGGCCGCGCTCGAGCGGCATGGGAAGCTGGATCTCCTGCTGCTCTTCCTCGCGACCACCGCGATGGCCACTGCCCGCTACTGGTAGACGGAACGGTTCCTCGGACCGGCACGTCCGTTGACGGAGAGCGACCTCGGGCCGACCATGTCGGTATGAAGGCCGAGGACGTCGTCACCTACGACTATCCAGAGGAGTCCTTCACGGAAGTGGTCCCGGGACTCACCCAGTCCAGCGCCGCGCACTCGCCGGCCGGCATGCTCTCGATGTTCGACGTGCTGATCGACGTGGGCGGACGCGACCGGTGGGAGGGTGATGCCGATCCGCGGTACAGCTTCCACCCACTCGACGACGTCCCGTTCATCGCCGATGCGGAGATGATCCACACCGTGGGGGAGCGGATCGCCTCGCTCGTCAGGGAGGGGAAGCACGTCGCGGTCAACTGCCTGAGCGGCGTGAACCGGTCAGGACTGCTCGTCGCCCGTGCCCTCGTGGAGCTCGGCTACACGCCCGAGGAGGCCATCGAGGCGGTGCGCAGCGCGCGAGGGCCGATGGCGCTCAGCAACCAGCACTTCGTTCGCTTCCTCCTGGTCGACTGCACCCCTCGCGCCCTGGCACGACGCCGACAGCTGTCACTCCCGCTCTGATCTCGGCCTCGAGGGAGCGGCGGAGAGCCGGCCCTTCATGAGCGATGATGCATCGGCCTACACTCGCGCCGTGCGCGTGTGTTCTCGATGCGGCGAGGCGAACGCGGATCGGGCCCGCTTCTGTCAAGCGTGCGGGTCGCCGTTGGCCCCGGACGACGTGCCCAGCGCCGCGCGCAAGACCGTCACCATCGTCTTCTCCGACGTGGCCGGCTCGACGGCGCTCGGCGAGCGACTCGATCCGGAGTCCGTCCGCCGGCTCATGGGTCGGTACTTCGACGCGATGCGCGACGTGCTCGAACGCCACGGCGGGACGGTGGAGAAGTTCATCGGCGACGCGGTGATGGCCGTGTTCGGGATCCCGCGGCTCCACGAGGACGACGCACTCCGGGGCGTGCGTGCGGCCGCGGAGATGCGCGAGCGGCTGACGATCCTGAACGGCGAGCTGGTCCGGGAGTTCGGCGTCGAGATCCGGTCGCGGACCGGCGTCCACACCGGCGAGGTCGCCGTGGGCGATCCGGATGCCCCTGCTGGCGAGACGCTCGTGACCGGGGACGCGGTGAACACGGCCGCGCGGCTGGAGCAGGCCGCCGAGCCCGGCGAGATCCTGCTCGGGGAGACGACGCTGACCCTGGTGCGGGACGCGGTCGCGGCGGAGCCCGTCGAGCCGGTCCGGGCGAAGGGTAAGGTCGAGGCCGTTCCCGCGTACCGCCTGCTCGAGGTGGTGTCCGGCGCGGACGCCAGAGCCCGCCGGTTCGACGCGCCGATGATGGGTCGCGAGGCAGAGCTCTCCGCGATCGTCGACGCGTTCGAGCGCACGGTCGCGGCGCGCACGTGTCGCGTCGTCACCCTGCTCGGCGAAGCCGGCGTCGGGAAGTCCCGACTCGCCCTCGAGGCCATCGGGGTCCTGGGCGATCGGGCCCTGATCCTCCGGGGACGGTGTCTCCCCTACGGCGAGGGGATCACGTTCTGGCCGGTGACGGAGGTCGTCCGCCACGCGGCGGGGATCTCTGACGAGGACGAGCCGGAGGTCGCGCGGCGTCGGATCGCCTCGCTCCTCGAGGCGGTCGAGCACGGGGATCGGATCGCGGAAGGGGTGGCCGACCTCGTCGGCCTGGAGGGGAAGGCGCGGACCGCCGAGGAGGGCTTCTGGGCCGTCCGCCGGCTCTTCGAGGCGCTGGCCCGGACGAGGCCGCTCGTCCTCGTGTTCGACGATATCCATTGGGGCGAGGAGACCTTCCTCGACCTCCTGAGCTACGTGGTCGAATGGACGGGCGGCGTCCCTGTGCTGGTCCTCTGCCTGTCGAGGAAGGAACTGCTCGATCGGCGGCCGGGATGGGCCGCGGCGCCTCGGTCCGAGGTGCTGGCACTCGAGCCCCTCGACGACGCGGCGTGCGTGGGGCTGCTCCGGGGCCTCCTCGCGACGCGCGACGTCCCCGCCGAGGTCACGGCCGCCATCACGGCGACGGCCGAGGGGAACCCGCTGTTCGTGGAGGAGATCGTTGGGATGCTGGTCGACGACGGTCTGCTCGTGCGGGAGGACGGGCGATGGTCGGCGGCGCCCGGGCTCGCCGCGATCGCGATCCCACCGACGGTACAGGCGCTCCTCTCCGGCCGCCTGGAGCAGCTCGAGGCCGCCGAGCGGCGCGTGTTGGAGGGGGCGTCGGTCGTCGGGGAGGTCTTCGAGTGGGCGGCCGTCGCTGAGCTGGTGCCCTCCGAGCTCCGTTCGGAGGTCGGTGGACACCTGATGGCCCTCGTGCGCAAGGACGTGATCCGTCCGGCGCCCTCGGACCTCTCGGGGGAGGACGCGTTCCGGTTCCGCCACCTCCTGATCCGCGACGCCGCGTACGACGGCATGGGGAAGGAGGCGCGCGCCGGGCTGCACGAGCGCTTCGCCAGGTGGCTCCAGGCGGCAGCTCCGGAACGGCTGTCGGAGCTCCAGCCGATCGTCGGCTACCACCTCGAGCGGGCGATCCGATACCGGCACGAGCTCGGCGTGCCAGGCGAGGCGTCATCGGAGCTGAGCCTGGAGGCGGTGCACCACCTGGGGGAGGCCGGGAGGCGGGCGTTGGCGAGGGCCGACGTCCCTGCCGCGGGCAACCTCCTCGGCCGAGCGCTCGGGTTGCTGCCGCACGACGACCTCCGGCGGCCGGGCCTCCTGATCCAGCTCGTGGAGGCGACCTGGCAGATGGGGGAGTTCGGTCGTGTCGACGGGCTGGTCCTGGAGGGCGTCGAGCTCGCCCGCGCCGTGGGCGACCGTGGCCTCGAGCTCCGCTTCGAGCTGCGGCGCCTCTACCTCCGGATGATGGGGGATCCCAAGCGCGTGCCGCTCGGGGACGTCGCCGATGAGGCCCGAGCGATCGCGAGGGAGGCGGCCGAGCTCGACGACCCCCTGACAGAGGGTGAGGCGTTGCTCCGGGCCGGCAGGCTGCTGGGCGATACCGGACGGACACTCGAGGGTGAGCACACGGTCGCCCGGGCGAGCGAGTGCTTCGCGCGCGCGGGCGTCTTCTCCTCCGAGCTCGCCTTCGTCCGAGCCCTCTCGTTCAGCTACCAGGGACCCCACACGATCTCGGTGGACATCGAGCGCGCCGAGCGAGCGCTCGCGGAGGCGGAGCCGACGTCGCCGTTCGAAGCGTTCGCTCTCCTGGGCCTGGCGGTGAGTCGGGCGATGACTGGCGGGTTCGATGAGGCGCGCTCCCTCCTCCGGCGAGCGTCCGCCATCCTGGAGGAGCTCGGCATGGTGGTGGAGCGGGCGGCCGCCGTCGGTCTGAGCGAAGCCCTCGTCGAGCTGACCGCCGGAGAACCGGCCGCGGCGGAGGCCGCGATCCGGCCCTCGTACGAGGCCCTCGCGGCGATGGGAGAGAAGGCGCGACTGTCGAGCCGAGCCGCGGTCCTCGCCGGCGCCGTGTACGAGCAGGGGAGACTCGACGAGGCCCTGCGGTTGGCCGACGAGGCGGATGCGGTCTCCGCCGCCGACGACCTGGAGCCCCAGGGCTGGCTCCACGGCGTCCGAGCCAAGGTGCTCGCCCGAACGGGACGCTCCGAGGAGGCGGAGGCGGAAGCGCGTGCGAACGTCCTCCTGCTGGAGCCCAGCGACTGGCTCCCCTACCGAGCGATGGCCTGGTCCGATCTCGGCGAGGTCCTCCGTATCGCGGATCGCACCGAGGAAGCCGCGGAGGCGTTCCGGACGGCCGAGGATCTCTATGTCCGGAAGGGCAGCACGGTCCTGGCGGGCCGTGCCCGAGCCGCGCGGGAGGCCCTCGAGTCCACTCCGTGATAGACGACGGCGGACGTGCGACTCCCGATCTCAGGGAGCGGTAGCGTTGCGGCTCCGGCGAGCGCGGGAGCGTTCGATGGCCCAAGCGAACGCGATCATCGTGAGGATCCGGGCGGACTCGGCCGAGGAGTTCGAGCGGATGTTCGAGGCAGAGGAGTTGCCGATCTGGGAGGAGTTCATCTCGGACGGCACCTTCCTGAAGGCGCGTCTCGCTCGTGTGGAGTACGGCTCGGAGGAGCGTGAGGACGTCGCCCTCTACCTGATCTACGCGGAGGTGCCGGGGATGGCAGAGCACTCCGCACACGACCGCGATCCCCGGTTCAACGCCTTCCTCCGGAAGGCTCGCGAGCTCCAGCCTGAGAGCCCGTCCGTCTTCGGAGGCGACGTGATCCTCGGACGCGGATAGGCAGATGGACGACAAGCTGGGACAGATCCTCCTGACGGGCGACCCGGTCCCGTCCGCCGATGAGTACGTGGCGCGGGGCGGGGGGCGCGGGCTCGCCGCCGCCCGAGGGCTCGCCCCCGAGCAGGTCATCGACCTGGTCCGCAGATCCGGCCTCCGAGGACGTGGCGGAGCCGGGTTCCCCACCGGCATCAAGTGGCGCACGGTCCGGGAGGATCCGTGTCCGACGAAGTACGTCGTCTGCAACGCGGCGGAGGGGGAGCCGGGGACCTTCAAGGACCGATGGCTGATCCGGGCGAACCCCTACCTGGTGGTGGAGGGTCTCGGGATCGCCGCCACCGCGGTCGGCGCCGAGCGGGCCTTCATCGGGATCAAGGCCGGGTTCGGCCCGGAGGTCGGCCGCCTCACGGCCGCGATGGAAGAGATGGCCGAGCGCGATCTGGTCGGACCCGTCCCGATCGAGCTCGTCAAGGGTCCCGACGAGTACCTGTTCGGCGAGGAGAAGGCGTTGCTCGAGGTGATCGAGGGGAACGCCCCGCTCCCGAGGATCGTGCCGCCGTGGATGGAAGGTCTGTTCCGCAGCCCGGGCTCACCGAACCCGACCGCGGTGAACAACGTCGAGACCCTCGCCAACGTCCCTCTGATCCTCGAGCGCGGACCGGAGTGGTTCCGTTCGTACGGCACGGAGGACTCGCCCGGCACGATGCTGTTCACGCTGTCCGGGGACGTGCGCCACCCCGGCGTCTACGAGCTGCCGCTCGGATACTCGCTCCGCGACCTCATCGAGGGCGTGGGCGGCGGCGTGCCGGATGGACGCCGACTCAAGGCGGTGTTCCCGGGAGCGTCGAACACGATCATCTCGCCGGAACAGCTCGACACGCCACTCGGCTTCGACACGATGGGTGCGGTGGGCACGGGGCTCGGCTCGGGTGGGTTCGTGGTGTATGACGACTCGGCGTGCATCGTGCGGGCGACGCTCGCGTTCTCCCGGTTCCTCGCCGTCGAGTCCTGCGGCCAGTGCCCGGCCTGCAAGCACGGGACCGGCGCGATCACGGATCTGCTCGAGCGGATCGATCGGGGCGAAGGGTCGGAAGCCGATGTGGAGACGATCCTGGCACGGGCGCTCACCGTCACCGATGCGCAGCGCTGCGCGCTGCCGACGGGGGAGACCCTGATCGCGCAGAGCGCGATCCAGGTCTTCGGGTCCGAGTTCGCCGAGCACTTCGACGGACCGTGCCCCCGCCCGCGGGCCCTCCCCCTCCCCAAGATCGTCGACTTCGACGAGCAGGCCGGCGATTTCCGCTTCGACGAGCGGTACCACCTCAAGCAGCCGGACTGGACCCACGCGGACGAGCCGAGCGCGTAGTCGGGCCGCCGTCCACGGATCCCGGGCAGCGACGAGCAGCCTCCCCTGCAGATCGGGATTGCGCTACGCGACCTGCGGGTATCGACAGCCCACTGGCACCATCGGCGGGCGATCTGGAAGGAGACCACCATGGGTTCGATAGCTGCGATCGATTGGGAGGGAGGGCTCGAGGATGCGTGGGACTCCATCATCGTGTTCGTCCCCAAGCTCCTCGGATTCCTCCTGATCCTGGGTATCGGGTATTTCGTCGCGAAGGCGATCGAGAAGGTCTTGGACAAGCTCCTTGAGCGAGTGGGATTCGATCGCATCGTCGAACGGGGTGGTGTGAAACGCGCGCTCTCGCGGTCACGCCTGGACGCGAGCTCGATCCTCTCGAGGATCGTGTTCTACATCGCGTTCCTCTTCGTCCTTCAACTCGCGTTCAGCGTGTTCGATCCGAACCCGATCACTGATCTCCTCGAAGGGGTCATCGCGTTCCTCCCGAACCTGTTCGTGGCCGTGATCATCGTGGTGATCACCGCGGCCATCGCCACGGGAGCGAAGACCATCATCGAGTCGATGCTGGGCGGGATGAGCTACGGCCCAACGCTCGCGACGATCGCCGCAGCCGCGATCTGGTTCATCGGGATCGCCGCCGCGCTGAATCAGATCGAGGTGGCACCGGCGATCGTGAACGGCTTGTTCTACGCGGTGCTCGCCCTGGTGGTTGGTGTGGGCATCGTCGCGATCGGAGGAGGCGGCATCGCTCCGATGCGCGAGCGGTGGCAGCGGGCGCTCGTCCGGCTGGACGCGGAAGCGCCTCGCCTCAGGCAGGAAGCCCAGGGCGGGACCGAAGTGGTTCGGGAGCAGATGGACGAGGTGCGGCGAGAGGTGGGCGACGCTCGCAGCGAGCAGACGAGCTCAACCACCGAAACCCGACAGCTCTGACGCAGGCCGTTCCGTGGGAGGCGGGCACGTGGCCCGTCTCCCTTCTGCGTGGCGGTCGGTTCAGGCGATCTCCCCTTCGGACAGTGAGGTCTCCAATGCCACCTCGGCAGCCCGGCGGCGTGGCCACGTGGGGTCCTCTGCATGCCGGCCGTCGAGGGCGTGATGGACGATCACCTTGCCTTGGGAGAAGAACTCGGTGTGTGGACCGCAGACGCATGAGTCCCGGGCCTCCTCGTGATCGCACCAATCGTCGATCGGGACCACATGCAACGTCTCGCCCATGCATCTTCACATCGGCCGCAGGATGGGCTCCTGTAGCCGACGGCCTCGAGCCCTCCCTCATCGAGCGCGCCGCTACTTGTCGTGCTTGATCTCGACGCCGCCCAGGATGGCGAGCGCGTCGACCCGGAGCCGGG
>JBOGVC010000248.1:0-3936 GCA_050695275.1 Actinomycetota bacterium
GTCGGTCGGTTGACCGGGAAGTAGATCGGGTCGCCCAGCGCGATGGCGGCCTCGATGTCGTGATCGAGAGCCTCTCCGAAGTGTCCCTGGCCGCGGCAGACGTAGGTGTGATCGTCCCCTGCCGTCCCGCCGTAGAAGTTGGAGTCGATGGGCAGGGGGAGGCTGAAGCCGCGGAGCATCCAATCCTCGAACTGGGGCGGGGTCGAGTTGTCGCAGTTCACCCCCGTGGTGATGTCCCACTTCAACAGGTCGAGCGTGCCCCACTCGGCGTTCGCGAGATCGGGCTCGGTGTGCCCGCTCGAGGAGTTGTTCCAGTAGAACGCGCACATCAGCCCTTCGTTCGACGTGGGGGTGTCGGGTGGGATGTCGCAGTCGCTCAACCGGTTCGCGGAGAGCATCAACGGGGCGACCTTCTCGCCGATCCCCGCACCGCCCCAGGAGGCCGTCGCCGAGGTCGTGACGGCCGCTTCCGTGTCGGCGCCGAGCACCGGGGCGAAGAAGAGCGGCCGGTCCGTCGTGACCTGCACGGTCACCAGCCCCGCGGGAGAGTCGCAGCTCGGGAAGAACGTCGGGTACCCGGAGACCAGGTCGGCCTCGCTCTGGTTCTCGACGGCGTAGAACCTCGCCTGGACGATGGCCTCGCCCATCCCCTCCTTCTGCCCACAGGACTGCGCCGCCGCCAGGGCCGCCGCGTCTGCTGCGTTCACGAGCTCCCGGCGGGCGTACAGGAGGGATCCCACATCCACGACCAGGACCATCATGCCGAACATCGCGAGGAGGCTCAGGACGACGATGACCAGCACGGCACCGTCCTCGGCGTGCGGTGTCCGGGGGAAGCGCGGGCGCTGCATGGTCTCTCGGCCTCCGAGGGTCGTTCAGGGGATGTCGATAGTCGTACAAAGGTGTCCCCCGGCGCATCCCCCAAAAGCACTAGATGCTGTAGGGGCATTGGACCGGAATCGCTGGTGAGAGGGGATGTCGCCGGGCGGCCTACACTCCGCGTCGTGCGACGAGGCTCCTACGACGCGGCCGACAGGGTTGCCTCGACCGACCCCTCGGTGCTGCTGCCGACAGCGCTCACACAGGGGTCGTCGGGAGGAGCCCCTTCGATGGCGGATGCGCTCGCGACCGGGAACGGTCGTTGGCTCCTCGTGCTCCGAGTCGGAGACGAGCTGTTCACGTCGGCGGCCGTCGAGGAAGGAGACGGGTTCCGTCGAGCCGTTCCGGGTGACGGTGTCGCCGAGGGCCTCCTGGCCCGGACGGCCGGTGGAGGGGAGGAGGGGAGCTTCTCCTTCCGCCGACTGGGTGAGATCGGGTCCTGGATCGGCGAACGGGCGATCGAGGTGGATCAGGCGAACGAGTCGATCGTCGTGGGCGAGCGGGCGGTGCTGAAGCGATCGGTGCGGATGGGGGCGGACAATCGACGTCCGATGCTGCTGCCGGCGCACCTGCTCGAAGCCGGGTTCACCGAGATGCCGGCGCCTCTCGGCAACGCCGGGTGGAGGCACGATGGGGGGGTGGCGCCGCTCGTGTCGATCGCCGCCTACCTGCCCGACGCCCGTGACGGCTGGGAGTGGTACGTGGAGCTGGTGGACCGCTCGCTCGAGGACCCGTCCGTCGACGCCGTCGGGCCAGCCGCCGCGCTCGGAGCCCTCGCGGCACGCCTCCATGTCTGTCTCGCGACGCCCACCGAGGTGCTGCAGGCGCCGAGGGTGACGGCCGGGAACGAGATGGTGGCCGGATGGGGCCGGGATGCCGTGCACGATCTCGAGTTCGCCCTTTCGGCGATCGACGGGGAGGAGGGCGAGCGTCTGCGGCGATCGGAGCGAGCGATCCGCGAGGAGCTCGCGCAGCTCCCCGTCCGCCCGACGCCGACGATCCCGATCCACGGCGATCTCCACGTCGGACAGTTCCTCCGGTGGCGAGGCGGGCTCGCCGTCTCGGACCTCGACGGGGATCCGCTCGGGAGCGGGACGCTCGAGGGATCGCCCGCGAGGGACGTCGCGTCACTCGTGCAATCGCTCGACCACGTGGGGAGGATCGTCGAGCGGCGGCGCGACGTGTCGGTGGGCGCATGGATCAGGGATGCGTCGGAGCAGTGCCTGCGGTCGTATCGGGACGAGCTCGCTCGCCGCGATGCGACGTCGCTGTTCGACGAAGAGCTGCTCCGGCCGCTCCGTGTCGCTCAGGAGCTGCACGAGCTCGTGTACGCCGCCACGTACCTTCCCGGCTGGCGCTACGTCCCCGATCGCGCGCTCCCGGCGTTGCTCGCGGAGGAGAGATGAGGCGGCTCACGCTCCTCGCTGGCTTGGCGGCCTGCGTGGTGGTGCCTTCGCTGTTGTTCCTGGGCCGGTACGCGGTCGCCGAGACGGGGGTGGCGCCGGCCGGGAGCGACACCTCCCAGCACGTCTGGCGGTCAGAGGTCGTGGCCACGCTCGGTCTCGAGGCCCTCCCGTCATTCGACGGACGATCACAGGCGCTGAACACCAACGCGGATCGTCCCGGTTTGCCGCTCGTGCTCTCCGCCCTGTCATCTGTCACCGGCGCCGACGCCCGGGATCTGGCGTATGTCCTCCCGGCCGTGGCCGCGGCCGCGATCGCGCTGGCTGCCGCCGCCCTCGCCGGGTCGATCCCGGGTGTGCCCGGGTGGGGGATCGCGCTCGCGGGCCTGGCGACCGGCGCCTCCGTCCAGGTGGCCTTCGCCGCGAACGGCTACCTGGATCAGCTCCTGGTCGAGCCGCTGCTGCTGGTGGTCGCCGCCGGGGCGCTCCGCGCCGCCGCCGGTGGCCCCGGGCGGGCGCTTGGTGCCGCGACGCTCCTCGCGGCGTGGCTCGTGCACTGGCAGTTCGCGCTGCTGTTCACCGTGCTCCTGGGGATCTTGACGCTCGCGTGCCTGCCGGCGTCGCTCCGCGAGCGTCGGCAGGGACGCTCGCTCGCCGAGACCGCGTCGGGACGCGTGGGGACCACCGTCGTCGGCGGCGCCGGCCTCGGGGTGGCCGCGCTCCTGCTCGGGACGCCCGGGATCCCGCGCGCGCCGATCGGTCTGTCTCGTGGCTCGGTGGACCGACACCTCTCGGTGCAGCTCCCGTTCTACCGGCTGCCCGCGGCCGCGACCGCCGCCACGATCGGCGGCGCGTGGCTGGCAGCTGACGGGAGGGACCGGTCGCGTCGGCGCGCCGCCTGGCTGCTCGTTCCCTGGGCGCTCGTCCCCGCGGCCGCCGCCCTCGCCTACGCCGCTGGTCGCGCCGCCCCGGTGCCACGCGCCCTGTCCTTCGCGCTGGCGATCCCGTTCCTCGGGGCACTCGGCCTCGTCGCTGCGGTCCTCTGGGTGCGCGGGAGGTTCGGAAGGGTGGCCGCGGCCGTGGCCGCGCTCATCGCGGTCGTGGCGTTGGTCGTCTCCGCGACCTTCGCCTGGGAGACCTGGCGCACGAGGAAACCCTGGAGCGAGAACGATTCCCTGGCGGAGTTCCACACGCTCGGCCGCTACCTGACCGACGCGAGCCGCCCGGCGATCGTCGTGGTGGATCAGCCCCGATCGGAAGGCGAGTTCGGGACCGTGCCGGTGATGCGGCGGATCCGAGCGGAGCTCCCGGCCCACCTCGCGCTCATCACGACGGTCTATCTCGGCGACCCCGAGCTCCTCGGGGAGGAGCAACCGACCCTCCGTCCGGAGATCGACGGCTTCGACGAGGTGTCCCAGGAAACCTGGCGAGCGGCTCGCTCCCTGCTGTCGCAGGATCCGACCATCGTGATCCTCCGAGCCCATCTCGCCGGCTTCGCCCGAGCGGTCGCCGGGCACCCCGAGTGGAGGACGAACGGCTGGATGGCCGTCGTGGCCGGTCCGCCGCCCCCAGCCGCGGGTCCCGACGCTCCGGAGGCACCATCGCGAGCGACCCTCGCCGTGTGGTGGGCGTCCTCGCTCGCGGTGATCGCGCT
>JBOGVC010000249.1:0-7514 GCA_050695275.1 Actinomycetota bacterium
GAGGCCGGTCCGACACCCACCGACGGCGAGCTCTCGGCGATCTGCGACGCGGCGCACGCGGCGGACCTCCCCGTCACGGCGCACGCGCAAGGGAAGGGCCAGGTCGAGCGGGCGCTCGGGGCGGGCGTCGACGAGCTGGCTCACACCCCGTGGACACGACTCTCGGACGAGGTGATCCAGACCGCGGCGCTCCGGCTGCGGATCGTCACGACGCTCGACATCCTGAGCTTCGGCCACGACACCCCGGAGATCCGGACTGCGCTCGACAACCTCCGCCGGTTCCACGTCGCGGGGGGTTCGATCGCCTACGGCACCGACCTCGGCAACGGGGAGATCCCTCCGGGGATCCACACGCGGGAGGCGCAGCTGATGGTCGAGGCGGGGCTCGAGCCCGAGGAGGTCCTGGAGGCGATGATCCGCGCGCCGCTCGCGCCCGACGCGCCCGCCGACATGGTCGTCCTGCGTACGAGTCCGCTGGATGATCTCCGCGCGCTCGATGACGTCTCGCTCGTGATCCGGGCGGGCCGGGTCGTCGCGCGCTAGCCGGTCACCTCGGCAAGCATCGATCCGAGGTCCAGCTCCCGCCCCGCTGCCCATGCCGCGGCGACCTCGTCGGCTGCCATCGCTCGCCCGAGCCGTTCCTCGGCCCAGTGGCGCACGAAGGCCTCGTCTTCGTCGGGCGTGAGCTCCGCGCGTCCTCGAGCCGCCTCCGTCCCCCCCAGGAGCATCGCGGCGCGTCCCGCGTCGCCCTTCTCGGCGGCCGCGGCCGCGACCAGCTCGAGGCTGTAGATCATCAGCGGATCGTCGGCGATCTGGGAGGAGCGCACCGCGGCGGTGCGCGCCGGCTCGGCTGCCTCGCCCGGCCGATCCAGCCGGATCGAGGTCTCCGCGATCATCGCCAGCGTGGTCGCCTCGCAGCGGCTCTGGCCGCGCGCACGCACGAACACGAGGTTCTCCCGGAGGAGTTCTTCCGCGCGCTCGTGCCGGGCCGTATGGTTCGCGATCGTGGCCAGGTTCAGCCGGCTCGACGACGTCCGGACGCCGTTGCCGATCTCGATCGCCAGGCCGAGCAGCTCTTCGTAGAGCGGCTCCGCGGCAGCGAGATCGTCCCGGAGCAGCGCGGCCAGCGCCCGCCCACGCAGTTCTTCGACCCGGCCCGTCGCGCCGCCGAGCTCCGTCGCCAGATCGGCAGCTTCGTCGGCCGCCTCGACGGCGACGACGTGATCGCCCTGCAACGAAGCGATCGTGGCGAGGCCCGACAGCAATCGCCTTCGGAGATCGTCTCCCGTCGGATCGAGGTCGAGGGCTCGATCCAGCCACGACCGGGCCTCCGCGAGCCGCCCGCGCATGATCCAGTACATCGGCAGCGCGGCGACGATCGAGCGCACGAGGTCCCGATCGTCTTCCTCGAGCCCGAACGCGAGCGCGCTCCAGAGGTTGCCGATCTCGGCCTCGAGCGCGGCCACGTGGATCTCCTCCGGGTCGCCTCCCCGCAACGCCGACTCGGCCGACGCCGCGAGGTCTCGGTAGAAGGCGGCATGCCGGGCACGGAGCAGCGGGAGCTCTCCCGCCTCTCCGGCGCGCTCCGCGGCGAACTCGCTGATCGACTCGAGCATCCAGAAACGCGGCTCGCCGGCCTCGTCACGTCGTTGGACCAGCGCCTTGTCCAGGAGCGCCTGCAACGTATCGGCGTCCCCGTCGGCCAACGCCTCCACGGCGGGGAGCGTCGCGCCGCCCGCGAAGACGCTGAGGCGCCGGAAGAGCTCCCGTTCCTCGTCCGACAGGAGCTCGTGGCTCCATGCGATCGTGCTCCGGAGCGTGCGCTGGCGGGGATCGGCGTCGCGGTCTCCGGAGGCGATGTCGAGCCGGGACGAGAGCCGCTCGAGGAGCTGCTCGACGGAGAAGAGGCGGAGCCGCGCCGCCGCCAGCTGCAACGCCAGCGGGAGCCGGTCGAGGCGGTCGACCAGCGTCGTCAGCGCCGAGGAGGGTTCCGGCGACGAACCGATGGCCCGCGCTCGCCCGAGGAACAGCGTCTCCGCGTCGTCCTGCGTCATCACGGGGAGGTCGTAGATCCGCTCGCCGGCGAGCTGGAGGCGCGCGCGACTCGTCACGAGCAACACGAGGCTCGGCGCGGCCGTGAGGAGCGACGCGAGCCGATCACCGAGCTCCGGTAAGAGGTGCTCGGCGTTGTCGAGCAGAACGAGCGTGCGCCGTCCCTGGAGCTGCCGCTCGATCGACGCGCCGAGACCGGCCTCGTCGTCCTCCGTGATCGCGAACATCTCCGCGATCTCCGCCTGGACGGCGAGCGCATCCCGCAGAGGAGCGAGCGCGACCCACCGGAGCCCTCCCGGGAACGACGCCGAGACCTGGTTCGCGGCCTGGATCGCGAGCCGCGTCTTCCCGATCCCGCCGGGTCCGGCGATGGTCAGCAGCCGTGTCGCGGGATCCTCGAGGATGTCGGTGACCTCGGCCAGCTCCGGGCTCCGTCCGACGAAGGGCGTCGTCGGGACCGGGAGGTTCGAGGGCGACACCGTCTTGAGTCGCGGGAACAGCCGATCGCCGAGTTGGTAGAGCCGCTCCGGCACCGGGAGATCCTTCAGATGGTGTTCGCCGAGGTCGACGAGCGCCCGATCGCCGATCGCCGATGCGGTCGTCGCCGACACCAACACCTGCCCTCCGTGACCGACAGCGGCGATCCGTGCCGCTCGGTGCACGTCGACGCCGACGTAGCCCTCGTCCGTGGCGAGCGGCGTCCCGGTGTGGATCCCGACCCGCACCCGGATCGGGCCGGGATCGAGCGCCTCGCGGGCGGCGCCGGCCGCGTCGATGGCCCCGGCGGCCGACGGGAAGGCCACGAAGAACGCATCGCCTTGGGTGTCGACCTCGATGCCTCCGTGGCGTGTGAAGGCATCGCGGAGCAGTCGGCGGTGCTCCGCGAGGACCTCGGCGTACGCCGCATCCCCCAGTTGGTGGAGGAGCTTCGTGGAACCTTCGACGTCCGTGAAGAGGAACGTGACGGTTCCGGTGGGCAAGTCCGTTCTGGTCACGACGCGCGAGCATACGCTGGTCGAGCGGCAGGGGTGACCCGCCGACCCACCTCGTGGCACGATGAACCCTGGGGGTGATCGGGATGGTCCAGAGCGACACGTCGACGTGGCAGGGCGTCACCCAGCAGGAGCTCGGCCAGGCGGCTCGGAATCACGCGATGCATCTCGAGGGGCTGCGGTACGACGTCACGCCGCCGGGGATGCACTACCTCGTGATCCACTGGGACATCCCCGCCGCGGACGAGGCGACGTGGACGGTCGACATCGACGGGCTCGTCGACCGGCCGCTCACCCTCTCGCTGGCCGACCTCCGCGCGCGGCCGGCCGTCACACGCCCCCTCACGATGGAGTGCGCCGGCAACGGACGCGCGCTGATGCCGCCGCGAGCGGAGAGCCAGCCGTGGCTCGACGGTGCCGTCGGCAACGCCGAGTGGACCGGCACGCCGCTGCCGCCGATCCTCGAGGAGGCCGGGATCCAACCCGGCGCCGTCGACCTCGTCTTCACCGGGGCGGACCACGGGATCCAGGGAGACGTCGAGCAGGACTACCAATGGGGCTTCTCGTTGGCCGACATCGTCCGCGACGACGTCCTCCTCGCCTACGCGATGAACGGGCAGCCGCTTCCGCCGCAGCACGGGTTCCCGGTGCGGCTGTTGGTGCCGGACTGGTACGGCATGTGCAGCGTGAAATGGCTCTCCCGGATCACCGCGATCGCCGAGCCGTTCGACGGGTTCCAGCTCTCGGCGTACCAACTTCGACAGGAGCCGGACGGGCCCGGCGTGCCCGTGACGAGGAAAGCGGTCCGGGCCATGATGCTGCCGCCGGGGTTCTCGGACTTCCCCGCGCGTCAGCGCTTCGTCGACGCCGGTCCGTGCGAGCTCATGGGCCGGGCGTGGTCGGGGTGGGGACACATCGTTCGGGTGGAGGTCAGCGCCGACGGGGGAGCGACCTGGGCGGACGCCGATCTCGGCCCCGCACCGGCTGCGTCGTCCTCATGGAGGGCCTGGTCGTTCACGTGGGACGCCGTCACCGGAGAACACGAGCTGCTCGTGCGGGCCTCGGACGACGCAGGCAACGTGCAGCCGCTGGACGGGCGGTGGAACTACGGTGGGTTCATGAACAACATGGCGCAGCGGGTCTCGGTCCTCGTTCGCTGAGCATCACACGAGCGGCCGGAGCTCGTCGAAACACCGATCGATGTCCTCTTCCATGTTGAAGAAGTGCGGGCTGATCCGCAGCCCGTCGCCCCGGTAGTCGGTGCAGACGTCGCGAGCGAGGAGCTGGTGACAGACCTTCTCGGCGTCGGGACCGACGCGCACGTTGACGACGCCTCCCCGCGCATCGCGGTCCCGCGGCGTGCGCACCTCGAGGCCCGCTTCGTCCGCGCGAGCGATGACGTGATCGGAGAGCTCGCCGTTCCGCGCGCGGATCGCGGCCGGCCCCACCTCCGAGATGATGTCGATCCCGCCCTGCGCGATGAAGAACACCGGGGCCGGCGGCGTCCCGTGCTCCAGCCGGCGAGCCGTGGGGTGGTAGTCGAGGTGCTCCGCATCGAAGGCGAACGGCTCGCGTTGGGCGAACCACCCGGTGATGGTGGGCTCGAGCGAGGGGAGCAGATCGCGCCGCGCGTAGAGGAACACGAGCCCCGGCCCGCCGAGCATCCACTTGAGCACGCCGGCCGTGTAGAGGTCGCACCCGAGGTCGTGCAGGTCGAGCGGGACGATCCCGAGTCCGTGGTAGTCGTCGACGAACGAGAGGGCGCCCCGATCGCGGGCGATCGCACACACGGCTTTCGCGTCCACGATCGCGCTGGACCGGTAGAGGACCCGATTCACCATGACGAGCGCGGTCCGGTCGTCGATCGCCTGGTCGTACTCCTCCAGCGGGATCGTCAGGCCGTCGGGACTGCGCAGCCATCGGACCTCGGCGCCCGCCTTCCGCGCCCACGCGATCCAGACCTGGCCGTCGGTGGGGAAATCGAGCTCGGACAGGATCACGGTCCGGCGCTCGCCGGACAGGTCGAGGCACGACGCGATCGTCGACAGCGCGATCGAGATGTTCGTGGTGAGGGCCACCTCGTCGGGATCGCAGCCCGCGAGCGCCGAGAACGAGCGCTTGAGCGCCGCCATCCGAGGGAAGATGTCCTCGAACCAGACCGGGTCGGGCGCCCCTTTGGAGCCCCATGCATCGAGGTACTGCTCGAGGTAGGCCCTCGACCGTCGGGAGACGGGACCCAGCGACGCACTGATCAGGTACGCCTTCCGCTCCAGCACCGGGAACTCGTCCCGCCAGACGGTGAGGTCCACTAGCTCCTCGCCGGCATGAACCGTTCGAACCACGCCGTCGTCCGTGCCACGAGGTCGAGGTACGCGGGGAGCTTCCGCACACCATGTCCCTCGCCCGGGTAGATCGCCACCTCGACCGGTACCCCTCGGGCCCGAAGCGCCCGGGAGAACTCGATCGCCTGTCCCGGGGGCGTGCAGCGGTCCTCCGTCCCGGCGGTCAGGAGCGTGGGGGTCGTGACGCGGTCCGCGAAGAAGACCGGGCTGCGCTCGCGGTACTGCGGCGCGTCGTCCTGCGGCTCGCCGCCGAGGAACCACGCGTCCCACGCCCCGATGTTGCTGTTCCAGTGCTGGCTGTAGAAGTCGGTGACGGGGGAGATCGCGACCGACGCCTTGAACCGCTGGTCCACGACCGGGAGCCAGCACGACATGAAACCCCCGTAGCTCCCGCCGGTGACGCCGATCCGTTCGGGATCGGCGACACCACGCTCGACGAGCGCATCGACGCCCGCGAGATCGTCGCGGGCGTCCGCCCCGCCCATGTCGCCGATCACCGCTTCGAGGAACGCGCGCCCGCGTCCCGTCGACCCCCGCGGGTTCGGCATGAGGATCGCGTACCCCCGGGAGACCAACCAGGCGAAGGACGGCCGCGGGAACGACTCCTGATACGACGACACCGGCCCGCCGTGCACCTGGAGGATCAGCGGGTGCGGTCCGTCGCCCGGCGGCGTCAGCAGGAAGCCGTCGATCTCGAGGCCGTCGGGAGCGTCCCACGAGACCCGTTCCGCGCGGCCCACCAGGCCGCGAGCATGATCGTGACCCTCGTGGCGGAACGACGCGACCGTCCGGTCCACCCCGCCCACCACGACCGCCACCTCGATCGGCCGATCGAAGCTCTGCCGGACGAACGCGAACCCGTCGGCGCCGAGCGGTGCCGCGTACGGCGCCCAGGCGCCCACGGCCTCGCTCGTCGACCAGGTCTCGGTTCGATCGCCGGAGACGGGATCGAGGTCTCCGAACACCGTGTTCGCGCGCCGGAGCGCGGCGTACGACAGCGCGCCGTCCGCCCGCCATCCCAGCCACGTGATGTCGGCGTCCTCCATCTCGAAGGCCCGACGTTCGCCGCTCGACACGTCGACCACGACGGCGCGGCCGGACACCAGCTGGCGGTCGCTGCACGGCGCCTCGACCGCAGCCACGCGCGAGCCATCGGGCGCGCCGACCGGGAGCCCGAACTGGACGTCGCTCGTCGCCACCACGCGATCGTCGCCGGTCGCCGCATCGATCAGCACGAGCGGCGCGGAGTACCAGGTGGACTCACCGGGATCCTCCGACGCCACGGCGACCACGGCTCCGTCACCGCACCACTCGGCCTCCCAGACGTTCAGGCCTTCACGAGAGAGGGCTCGGACCTCACCGGATGATGGCTCGATCACCCAGAGGCGACGCCAGACGAGTGGGTCCTCCCAGGCGTCCACGGCGGGGACCCAGTCGGGGAGGTCCTGCTCGCCTGCGAGCGCACCGGAGCCGTCCGCTCCCGCCCCGTCGGCGTGCATGCCGGCCGTCCGCACCAGGATCCGCGAGCCGTCCGGCGACCACGCGTGCTCCTCGATCGTCCCGTCCACCTCGGGGAAGGCCTCGGCCTCCCCGAGGGCGTCCGCGTCGAGCGCGTAGAGCTGCATCCGTCCCTTCTCCCGCCTGTCGGAGAGGAACGAGAGCCGGCGGCCGTCGGGTGACCACCGTGCCCCGGCGTCGTGCTCAGGCCCGGCGGTCACCTGTTTGGCGCTCCCGCCCTCAGCCGGCGCCAGACAGACGCGGCTCTTCGGCGTCCCTTCGAGCTTGTCCCACATGGATCCCGTGAACGCCACCCAGCCGCCGTCGGGGGAGGGGCGGGGGTCGGACGCCTCGGTGACCTTCCCGAAACCGGGCTCGTAGATCTTCCGGAAGTGCTCCTCGATCTCCTGATACAGCGACGACGAACGCAGGTCCCTGTCCATGGGCGAAGGATAGGCGGCGGGGATGCGGGTCGTCGCCACGAACAGAGCGTGTCGCGACCCACCGGTACACTCGACCCGTGGGCTCCGAGAGACTCGTCATCCACGGCGCCCGTGAGCACAACCTCAAGAACGTCACGCTCGACCTGCCGCGTGACCAGCTGATCGTGTTCACGGGGCTGTCAGGCTCC
>JBOGVC010000250.1:0-6959 GCA_050695275.1 Actinomycetota bacterium
GGTGGATGCCAGCGGCGACGAGACCATCGACGCGAACGACTGCTCCTTCGACGTCGTGGGTACGGCCGACATCCTCGGCAACACCATCGGGAACACGAACCCTTGTGGGTTCGCGAATCCCCCGGCCTCGACCGACAACGGCAAGGTCGATCTGAACAGCGACGGCGAGATCACCACCGCCGACACCTGCACCGACGGCTGCTTCCTCAGCCATAACGTCACTCTCGGTGTCGTGCAGGTGGAGGGCGCCATCGTCCCGACCCCATCGAACGCGTTCAGCGGGACGTTCGGACCGACGATCATCGACGGGGGAGCGGATCTCAACGGTGACGGCGTCGTCAACGGCCGTGATGATTCGAACGCCTTCTTCGGCGACACCGACATCATCGATGGCTTCCTCGATTGCGATGACTGGGTGGATGACAACGACGGGGCCGAAGGAAGTGGCGCGATCGACTCCGGCGACGACTGCACGCTGATCGGCGTCGACGGCACAGCCGACGGGGTCACGATCAACGTCGTCGACGGAGAGTTCCAGTTCCCGAACGGACCGCTCCCGACCGTCTTCAACGCCGCCGACCCGGACAACGCCGACGTGGGTGACTCCGACTTCGCATGGTCGGCGATCGGCGGCCGTGTGGACTCCGACGGCAACGAGCTCATCAATGCCGACGACTGTCACTTCGGCCTGATCGGCCAGGCCGTCGACGCCGGGATGGGTACCGACACCGACGGCGCGGACATCCTGGGCAACGACCAGGCGACGACGAACCCGTGTGGGTTCGGCTCCGGGACTGGACCGGACCCGGAGTTCAACGGGCTGGTGGATCTGAACAGCGACGAGACGATCACGGCGGCCGACTCCTGCGACGACTGCTTCTTCGGCCTCGATCTCGACAACGGGTTCGTGGTGGACAGTGGCGTCGGGACGGCCGAGACGCTGGATCTCGCGCCGGCGGCGGACACCAACCCGGAGGACACACCGCACACCGTGACCGCCACGGTGGAGGACTCCGACGGAGATCCGGTCGTGGGCGTCACGGTCGAGTTCGTGGTCACGGGCGACAACCCGACCACCGGCGACGACGTCACCGACGCGAACGGCGAGGCCACGTTCACCTACACCGGAGCGAATGACGGTGTCGACACGATCACGGCGTTCGCCGACAGGGACGGCGATGGGAACAACGACGTCGCCGAGCCGGAGGACACCGCCACGAAGACGTGGACGATCGTGGTCATCGAGCCGACGTGCCCCGGCTTCGAGGATGACCCTCGGAACCAGGTGGTCGGGACCGCGGGCGATGACGATCTGAGCGGGACCGCCGGCGCCGACATCATCTGCGGCCTGGGCGGGAGCGACACGCTCAACGGTCGCAGGGGGAGCGATCTCCTGCTCGGTGGCGGCGGGCAGGATCTCCTCCGCGGCGGCCGCGGCTCGGACACCCTCAAGGGTGGTGCGAAGGCGGACAGGCTCATCGGCAATGCCGGAGCGGACCTGCTGATCGGGGGCGGCGCCGCCGACGTCCTCCGCGGTGGGGACGGTCCCGACGTCCTCCGCGGCAAGGGCGGCAACGACAGCCTGTTCGGCGGGCGCGGCAACGACCGCCTGTACGGGGGGCCGGGGAGGGATCTCCTCGACGGCGGCGCCGGCACCAACGACCTCGGCGTGGGTGGTCCCGGCAGGGACACCTTCGTGAGGTGCGAGCGTCGCCGACCCTAGCGCGACGATGCGGGCGATGAGGAGCCGGTCCCCTCGGGGGCCGGCTCCTTCGCTTCCGGGGATACCTTCTACACTCCGCGCCCATGAGGATCCTGGTCGTCGGGTCCGGCGGCGTGGGGTCGGCGTTCGCGCCGATCGTCGCCCGGCGCGACTTCGCCGAGCACGTCGTCTTCGCCGACCACCATGAGGGGCGCGCGCAGAGCATCGTCGACCGCTACGGCGACGGCCGCTTCTCCGCCACGAGCGTGGACGCGGGCGACGCCGGGGCCGTCGCCGAGCTCGCCACCGCGAACCGGTGCGACGCGATCCTGAACGCCGTCGATCCCCGCTTCGTGATGCCGGTGTTCGAGGGCGCCCTCGCGGCGGGCGCCACGTACCTGGACATGGCGATGTCGCTCTCGGAGCCCCATCCCGCGCACCCCCACGAGGAGACCGGCACGAAGCTCGGCGACGCGCAGTTCGCGCGGGCCCAGGCATGGGAGGAGCGCGGGGTCCTCGCGCTCGTCGGCATCGGCGTCGAGCCCGGGCTCTCCGACGTGTTCGCCCGTTACGCCGCCGACGAGCTGTACGCGTCGATCGATGAGGTCGGTGTCCGTGACGGGGCGAACCTCGTCGTCGAGGGCTACGACTTCGCCCCCAGCTTCTCGATCTGGACCACGATCGAGGAATGCCTCAACCCCCCCGTGGTGTGGGAGAAGGATCGCGGGTGGTTCACGACCGAGCCGTTCAGCGACCCCGAGGTGTTCACGTTCCCCGAGGGGATCGGTCCCGTCGAGTGCGTGAACGTCGAACACGAGGAGGTGCTCCTCGTCCCGCGCTGGATCGACTGCCGGCGGGTGACGTTCAAGTACGGGCTCGGCGATGAGTTCATCGAGGTCTTGAAGACGCTGCGGAAGCTCGGGCTCGACCGGACCGAGCCGGTCAGCGTCAACGGCCTGGACGTGTCGCCCCGCGACGTCGTGGCGGCGGCGCTTCCCGACCCGATGTCCCTCGGCGACCGGATGACCGGGAAGACGTGCGCGGGAACGTGGGTCACCGGAACCGGGCCCGACGGCGCGCCCCGAGAGGTTTACCTGTACCACGTCGTGGACAACGAGGAGTCCTGGCGCCGGGACGGCGCGCAGGCGGTGGTCTGGCAGACGGCGTTGAACCCCGCGATCGCGCTGGAGCTCCTGGCGAGCGGGGCGTGGTCGGGCACCGGTGTCCTCGGCCCGGAGGCGTTCCCGCCGGGTCCGTTCCTCGACCTGCTGGGCGAGCACGGATCGCCATGGGGCCTCGAGGAACGCACCCCCCGGTCGTAGCGGCCCTACAGCGCCCTCCCCCTCGTACCGATGCCTTGAACAGCGGCCACGGGGGCCGTGTCCATAGCATGGGAAGGGGCGACGTGGCGACGATCCTGGCGATCGAGGACGACTGGACCGTCCGCACCGTCCTCGAGCACACGCTGGCCTCCGCCGGGCACGAGGTGGACGTCGCTCCCGGCATCGCCGACGCTCGGCACCTGCTCACGAGCGGTCGGTACGACCTGGTCCTGCTCGACCTCAACCTCCCCGATGGCAACGGTCTCGATCTCCTCCAGGAGATCCGCACGGACCGTGGTGCGTCGATGTCCGTCCTCGTGCTCACCGGGATGCGGCAGGAGGATGCGGTCGTGCGTGGCCTCCAGCTGGGTGCCGACGACTACGTGACCAAGCCGTTCAGTCCGCCCGAGCTCCTGGCCCGGGTCACCCGCTGCCTGGGGCGGTAGACCCGTGTGGCGGCGCTACGGTGACGTCACCTTCGCGGTCGTCTTCGCCGTGGCGGTGTCGATCGAGGCGCTGCCGCTCGGCCTCCTGACCTGGACGCTCGCCGCTCGAGTGGGGAGCAGCTCCGATGGCGCTCGACTCGGGAGCATCCTCCTCGGCGCCGTGGGATCGTCCGCCGCCGCCCTGATCCTGTTGACGACCTACGTCCTCGCGTATCAGCACGTCAGCACCCGGCACGACCGGGTCCGGGCGGAACGACGCCGGACGTGGGTGGCCCGGTGGCTCCGCGTGCTGGACGGCTCGGAGGCGACCCCGGCGGGAACCCTGCGGCCCGAGGCCGTGGAGGCGTTGCTCGCGCTCCGCGAGACGCTCCGCGGATCGGACTCCACCCGTGTCGCCGATCTCTTGGAGCGCTACGGAGCCGTCGTCCACCTCGAGCGGATCGCCGGACACGGACGGACGAACCGTCGTCTCGACGCGATCGTCGCGCTCTCGAACGCCAGGATCGCGTCGTCCCTGCCCACGCTCGTCGAGGGTGTCGCCGACTCGAACCGGATCATCTGCGTTGCCTCGGCCCGCGCTGCGGCGCGCACGCTGGCGCGCCTCGAGGACCTGTTCGACCGGGATCGAGGGGCCGCCGCGCTCGCAAGGGCGATGGACGACGCGCAGCTGCCCTACGGCATCGTCGAGGAGGTGGTGGTCCTCGCGGAGGACGCCGCCACCTCGTTGATCCAGTCGCTCCTCCTGCAGGATCGACCTCGCGCCGGCACGATCCGCGCGGCGATCGACGGGATCGGGCGGCTGCAGCTCCTCGTCTTCGCTGAGGAGGTGATGCGCTTCCTCCGCGACCCCGACGACGAGGTCCGGGCGGCGGCGCTTCGAGCCGTCGGTCGTCTCGGGTTCCTTCCGGCTGACTCCCAGAGTGCCGTGATCACGGCGCTCACCGACGACGTCGACTTCATCCGCATCCACGCGGCCGCGGCGGCGCGGTTCCTCCCGAGGCCCCAGGCGCTCTCGCTCTTGAGCGAGCGCCTGGGCGACCGCTCGTGGTGGGTGCGGCGAGCGGCGGCCGATGCCCTCGTGGCCCTCGGTCCGGCCGGGCTCGCGCAGCTGGGCCGAGCCGCGCGGGCACACCCGGACGGTTTCGCCCGTGACATCGCGGAGCAGGCCCTGCGCGATCACGTCCCCAACCTCGTCCAGGCGGTCGTGGGATGAGCGTCCTCGAACCATTGCTGACGGCGTTCGAGGTCTTCGCGATCGTGTACTTCGCCATCCTCAGCTTGCTCTATTCGGCGTTCGCGTTCATCGGCCTCCGGGCCGTGATCCTCGAGTCCCGGCAGACCTCCGACACCGAGCTCCGAGACCTGCTGGAGCGGGACGTGTTCAAGCCGGTCTCGATCCTCGTGCCGGCGTTCAACGAGGAGGCGAGCATCGTCGCGAGCGTCCGGTCGTTCATCCAGCTGCACTACCCGAAGTTCGAGGTGATCGTGGTCTCCGACGGTTCCACCGACGCCACGATGGACCGGCTGATCGGGGCCTTCGCGCTCGTGGAGGAGCCGCGCGTCTGGGCCCGGACGATCCCGACGGCCCCGGTGCTCCGCGTCATGCGGTCGCTCCGGTATCCGGGCCTCGTCGTCGTGGAGAAGGAGAACGGCGGGAAGTCCGACGCGCTCAACGCGGCGATCAACATCGCGCGCTACCCGCTGATCGCTCCCGTGGACTCCGACTCGATGCTGGATGCGCAGGCGATCCTCCGCGCGTCCCGCAACTTCGTGAAGGACGACAGCGTGATCGCGGTGGGGGGCACGGTCCGGCCGCTGAACGGCGCGGCGATCATCGATGGCCGTCCGACCAACCTGCACATGCCGCGCACCTGGATCGAGCGGCTCCAGGTCGTGGAATACGCGCGCGCGTTCTTCCTCGGTCGGGCCGGGTGGACGAGGGTGGGGGCACTGCTGATCGTCTCGGGCGCGTTCGGACTCTTCCGGCGCGATGCGGTCGTCAAGGTCGGTGGCTTCTGGACCGGGACCGTCGGGGAAGACATGGAGCTCGTGATGCGATTGCACAAGGAACACGTGCAGCGTGGGCTTCCCCATCGGATCGTGTTCAGCCCGGACCCGATCTGCTGGACGGAGGTTCCTTCGGACCTCGGAACCCTCCGGCGCCAACGGAACCGCTGGCACCGAGGGCTCTGGACCAACCTCTGGCGCCACCGCGGCATGCTGCTGAACCCGCGCTACGGCCGCCTGGGGCTGTTCGCGGTCCCGTACTTCTGGCTCTTCGAGGGACTCGGGCCCGTGGTCGAGGTCCTCGGCTTCGGCTCGCTCGCGGCGGCGGCGGCGTTCGGTGTGCTCGACCTACACGTCCTCTGGCTCTTCCTGTGCCTCGCGGTGCTCCATGGGATGGTGCTCTCGCAGGTGGCCGCGGGCGTCGAGGCGATGCTCCTCCAGCGCTACTCGTCCTCGATGGACCGCCTCATCCTCTTCGCCGCGTCGCTGATGGAGTTCCTCGGGTTCCACCAGATCCTCGCCTTCGAGCGCTTCCTCGCGACGTTCCAGGGCCGCCGGAAGCGTGGGCACTGGGGGGCGATGCGCCGCTCGGGTATCGCATCCGCGGAGCCTCCCCGGGCATCGCAGGCGCCACCGTCTCAGGTCGGTGTGTCGAATCGCCGATGACCTGATCATGGCCACGCTCAGAGAGCCCGCCACGCTCTTCGAGGCTGCCCTCGGGCGCCTCGGCGACGTGCTCACACCCGGCTCCTTCCTGGAGGCGACCCCGGAGTCCCTGGTGGTCGCCGAGGCCGGCGGCGAGATCGTCTATGCGAACGCGGCCTGCGAGCGCCTGACGGGCTTCGCGCACGGCGAGCTGCTCGGCCGACCGGTGGGGGAGTTGCTCGCGAGCGACCTCGCGAGCCGCGCCACGGGATCATCGTTCGACACGACGTGCACCACGCGTGACGGGGGCGAGCTCCCGGTCGAGGTGCACGTCGGCCGCATCGAGGCGGCCTCCCCGCTGCTCGTCGTCACCCTCCGGGACCGGACGGAGATGGAGGCGGGTCGCGCGGCGCGGTTCGAGGCGGAGGCCAAGTACCGGGCGTTGGTGGAGCACATCCCCGCGGTCGTCTACCTCGACCCGGTGGACGAGAACTCGGAGTCGATCTACGTGAGCCCCCAGGTCGTGGAGCTCCTCGGAATCGGTCAGGAGGAGTGGCTGACGAACCCGTACGCGTGGCGGCACCACGTCCACCCCGACGACATCGAGCGCGCCTGGGACGAGTACCAGCACGCGTACAACGCGCACGAGCCGCTGAACCACGAGTACCGGATGGTCCACGAGGACGGCAGCGTCCGTTGGGTCCTCGAGCAGGCGTACCCGATCGACGACGAGCAGGGCGAACCCTGGCTGATCCAGGGAGTGATCTTCGACATCACCGAGCGCAAGCTCGCCGAGGAGCAGGTCGCGTTCCTCGCGTACCACGACAAGCTCACCGG
>JBOGVC010000251.1:0-5637 GCA_050695275.1 Actinomycetota bacterium
TGATCGTGGGCGTGGAGGAGGGCGCGGGGCTCGCTCTCGTGGTGACCGGATCGGTCCTCTTCGCGCTGGGGCTCGGGTCCGTGTTCACGCTCGTGAACGATCTGATCGTTGGGACGGCGCCCTTGGAGCGGGCCGGGTCGGCGTCCGCGATGTCGGAGACGGGGGCGGAGTTCGGCGGCGCCCTGGGGATCGCGATCCTGGGCAGCGTCGGCGCCGCGATCTACCGGACCCGGCTCGCCGAGGAGATCCCGCGGGCCGTGTCGAGCGACCAGGCCGACGCCGCCACCGACACGCTCGGCGCCGCGCTCGAGGTGGCGGGTGGACTGCCGGCGCGGGTCGGTGGTGAGCTCGCCGACGCCGCTCGGGCTGCCTTCACCTCGGGGATGCGGGTCACCGCGCTGATCGCCACCGCGATCTCGGTCGGCGTCGCCGCGCTCATCTTCGCGGTCATGCGCCCGGGCAGGCTGCGTCAACAGGAGATCCGATCGGAAGGAGACGAGCGATGAGGAAGCTGATCGTGAGCACGTTCCTGACCCTCGACGGGGTCATGCAGGCGCCCGGCGGGCCCGAGGAGGACGACAGCGGCGGGTTCGCACATGGCGGCTGGTCGGTGCACTACTGGGACGACCTGATGGGCGAGGTCAAGTCCGAGGAGTTCAACGTGCCGTTCCACATGCTGCTCGGACGCCGGTCCTACGAGATCCTCGGCGCGTACTGGCCGAACGCCCCGGAAGAGGCGGGGGGCAAGCCCCTGAACGACGCCACGAAGTACGTCGCCTCGCGTGGCCGTCCGGCGCTGGACTGGGGTCCGGCGGTCTTGATCGAGGGTGACGCTGCCGACGGCGTCGCGGCGCTCAAGGAGGGAGACGGGCCGGAGCTGCAGGTGCACGGCAGCGGGAACCTCGCCCAGACCCTGATCCGCCACGGCCTCGTCGACGAGTACCGCCTGTGGGTCTTCCCCTTGGTGCTGGGCGTGGGCAAGCGCCTCTTCGCGGACGGAACGATCCCCGCCGGGCTGAGGCTCGTCGACTCCAAGGTCTCAACGACCGGGGTGGTGATGGGCACCTACGAGCCGGCGGGCGAGATCGTCACGGGATCGTTCGCGTAGCCGCCGGATCGACCGCGGCGCCTCGTGGGGCGCGGCGATGGGGCCGGGATCTGCACAGGGACTAGCATCGGCTCGTGAGCTCTGCTCGAGAGCTGGCCGAAGCGACTCCCTCGACACGCAACCGGTACGTCGACCTCCTCCGGTTCCTGTCGATCGCGCTCGTCGTGATCGGCCACTGGTTGCTCGCCGTCCTCGGGTTCCGCGACGGCGAGTTCGTCGGCGAGAACCTCCTGGAGCTGGCGCCCGACCTCCAGATCGCCACGTGGGTCTTCCAGGTGATGCCGATCTTCTTCCTGGTGGGCGGCTACACGAACGCGCTCTCATGGGCGTCAGCGACCCGGCGCGGCGAGTCGTACGGAGACTGGCTCCGCGCGCGGTGCATCCGGCTGCTCCGGCCCGCGCTCTGGTTCGTCGCGTTCTGGACCTTCCTTCCGATGCTCGCGGTCGCGATCGCGCTCCCCGCGAGCATGGCGCGGGTCGGCGGGCAGGAGGTCGCGCTCCCGCTCTGGTTCCTCTCGATCTACCTCCTGGTGGTGGCAGCAGCGCCACCCCTCTTGGCGCTGCATCGCCGGTTCGGCCCGCCGCTCGTGATGGCGCTCTGTCTCGGGACGGTCCTGGTCGACGTCGTGCACTTCGGGCTCGACCAGGCCTGGATCTCCGTCGCGAACTACGCGTTCGTCTGGCTCGCCGTGCTGGAGCTCGGGTTCCTCTGGCGGGAGGGGAAGCTCACGAATCGTGCCTGGCTCCCGTGGACGATGGTCGCTGGTGGTCTCACGACGCTGATCGTGCTCGTGACGTCGTTCGACTACCCGGTGTCGATGATCTCGCTGCAGGCGTCCGACCGATCGAACGCGTTCCCGCCGTCGCTCGCCCTCCTCGCGCTCGGCGTCGCGCAGACGGGGATCGTGCTGTTGCTCGAACGCGTGGGGAACCGACGGCTCGAGCGTCCGCGGGTCTGGCTGGCAGTCGCGGTTGCGAACTCGATGATCATGACGTTCTACCTCTGGAACATGTCCGCGGTCGTGCTCGCCGCGGTCCTCGTGTTCCC
Source organism: Actinomycetota bacterium (assembly GCA_050695275.1). Classification (GTDB taxonomy): domain Bacteria; phylum Actinomycetota; class UBA4738; order UBA4738; family HRBIN12; genus JAJNBA01. The sequence goes on from JBOGVC010000251.1 coordinate 2,157, forward strand.
GACCGGGATCGCGCCGCAGCCGGAGCCGTTGTCGGCGGCCTGGTGGTGGCTCCGGCCCGTGTGGTTGTTGCTCTGCGCCGCCTGTCTGCTGCCGTTCCTGTTCGGGTTCCGGTGGGCGGAGCGGCCCGTTCCGGTGGCAGCAGGACGCGTCGGCCCGGTTCCCGCGCTGATCGGGTCGGTCGCGGCCGCGGCCGGGCTCGCCGTCCTCGCTCGCGAGGCGTTCCCCGTGCAGGGGCAGGTCCTCCTCTGGCCGTCGATCGGCGTGGCGCTCGTCGCGCTCGGCGCCTTCCTTCTCGGCGTCGATCCGATCGCGCCACTCCGGCGACCGTCTGAACCAAGCCGCGATCCCGCTCGGTCCGGAGACGACACCCTTCGGAGGTGACCGCCCGAGACCCGACGGGATCGCCGAGCGAGCGGGCGTCGCTGGGTTCAGCGGTCCTTCGCGTCACGCACCATCCTGACGCCGGCCCAGATGCCTCCGGACACGCCGCCCACGAAGCCGAGGATCGCTCCGACGAAGAGCAGGCCGGGGGTCGACTGAGCCGACCAGTCGAGCCTCGCCGGCGCGATCAGGTTCCCGATGAAGGCACCGACGATCAGGCCTCCGACCCCGAAGACGACGACCGCCAGCACCGCCAACGCAGAGGCGCACACGATCTTCCCGCTCATCGCGCTCCTCCTCCTCCTTCGTCGCGGATGAGCATCGACCCAGGCCGGCACGGGCACCAGACGGCGATCGCCCTGATGTGGATGCCGGAAGCACCTAGATCTCTCCGGGGGTTCGGGGACGCGGTCGAGCCGGTGGGTCAGGGCTTCCGTGCGGTGGCTCGGCCCCAGGCGAACGCGGCGAACGAGTCGGGTGCCTCGGCCCACCGGAGCCAGACCTGCTCCAGCGCGTCGATCTCGTCCTGATCGGCGAGTGCCCGTTCGATGAGTCCCCCCACGAACCACTCGTCCCGGCAGTCGGCAGCGCGACCGAGACCGAACGTGCGGACGCGCTCATCGGTGCCGTAGCTGAAGTACGTGACGGATGCATCGACCTGCGCGAACCCCGCAGCGAGGAGCAGACCCCGAAGCTCGCGGCCGCGGGAGGGATGGACGTCGCCCTGCGCCTCCCACAGCGCGAGTCGAAGTTCGTAGAAGCGGCGCAACGGTGGGACGTCTGCGCCCTGGAGGATCAGCCCTCCGTACTCGATCGACGACGCACCGATGACACCGCCGGGCTTCAGCACGCGACGGACCTCGGCGAGACCCGCGAGCGGGTCATCGAGTGTCTCCAGCATCGCGAAGAGCGTGCAGACGTCGATCGACCCCTCCGGGACGCCCAGGTCGTAGATGCTGCCTTCGCGGAACTCCACGTTGTCGATGCCGTGGTCGGCGGCGTACGCGCGCGCGTCCTCGAACTCCGCATCGTCGATGTCGATCCCGGTCACGTGCCCGGCGACCTGTGCGAGGCCCAGGGTGATCGAGCCCGGCCCGCAGCCCAGGTCGAGGACCCGATCACCGCGGCCGACCGCGGGGAGCACGAAGTCCGCGTACTGCGCGGCGCTCCGGTCCCGCATCAGGTCCTCGAACCCCACGAACGTGTTCTCCCGCGAGCCGCTCGTGTCAGCCGCCGGAGGCCTGCGCCTTGGCGACCCCTCCGATGATGTCGGCCAGCTCCTTCGGGCGTGACCACATCGGCCAGTGGCTCGTCGGCAGGTCGACCCAGGTGATGTTGCGCACCTCCTGGAGGCCGGCGAGCCAGGCGTAGCCCTCGCCCATCGCCTCCTTGTACTGCTGGGAGGTGTAGCCCGTGCAGATGATCGTGCTCGGGATGTCCAGCCGCGCGTCGTTGACCAGCTCGACGGTGTCGCGGAGGACGCCGCCCGGCTCCGGGACCGCCCGCTGCCGGAAGGTCTCGAGCTGCTCCTCGGTGAGCCCGTCGAGGTTCTCCTCCGCCGAGATCTCCTCCCACGACATCGGCTTCTCATCGCCTTCGAAGTCGGCGTCGAGGGGCGGGATGCCGGGGGCGGTGTCGACGTAGACCATCGCCGTGATGAACTCGGGGACCCGGTCGCTGGCGACGTAGCCCGAGAAGCCGCTCCCGCTGTGCACGGCGAGTACGACGGGCCCACCCGCCGTCTTGACAGCCTCGCAGATCGCGTCGACGTGGTGAGCCAACGAGATGGAAGAGCGGTCGACGTGAGCCGACTCCAGGCCGGGCAGCGTGAGCGCGGTGACGTCGTGGCCGTCGGCACGCAACAGGCCGGCGACCTCGTCCCACGCCCACGCACCCAGCCAGAACCCGGGAACGAGGATGATCGGTGTGTTCGTCATCCCCCGACCCTAGGCCTGGGTCGTGACATCCGTCAGCCTCGGAGCGGCCATCGCGTCGTCACGGCACTCTGACGAAGTCGTCGAAGAAGGACCTGGCCGCAGCGGTGTCGTTCCTGAAGGCCCAGGAGATCGCGTTGCACCGCCCGGCCTCTCCGTCGGCCACGGCCACCACGGTGTTGGAGGTGCCGAGGAAGTAGGGGGAGCCGCCGTCTCCGCAGGCGCCCCCTCCGTCGGTCGCGTTCGCGTTGTTCTGCAGCACGATCGTGCTGGGATCGATCGCCGCGATCGTCGCCGTCGCGAATCTCCGATCGTTCGAGCCGTAGCCGACGATCGTCAGCGGCTGGGTCTTCGTGATCGACGCCAGCTGCTGCAGCGTAGGGAGCTGGGCCGGCGTGACTCCCAGGACGGGGCTGGCCAGCACGGCGACGCCATAGAGGCTGGAGCCGTTCTTGGGGTTCGCGTCCGGGTGGACGTACCCCGCCGCCACGGTCCGGAACGCCGACCCAACGGGGGGCCAGGGAAGCACCGGTTCGAACGTGATGACCGCGCGGCCGCCGATCGACCGCGCGAAGGCCACGGCGCCGGGGCAGTTGTAGTTGGTGAGGAACGCCGTGGGGGAGATCAACACGCCACCGCAGAACTCGAATGCGTTCCCCTCTGCGTCCAGAACGAGCATCACGCCCACGTTCGGATGCGCGTTCCCGTCCAGATCGCCGTTCACCGCGCCGACCGGCTGGGCCACAGCCAGCGCGACCACGAGCGCGCCCGATGCGACGAGCATCTTCCGCATAGCTCTCTCCCTTCGACTGCCGACGAGCCGATCCCGTCGCCATCACGTTGCTCGGCCCCATGGATGCGGCGGGAGTCAGAAGCGTTTAGGGATCGTTCGAGGGGCTCGGTCGGGCCACGTCGAACGCGGACATCACGATCGCGCCGATGCTGAGGAGTCCGGCCGCGAACGCGAGGAGGATCGACCACGCGAAGTCCTGTCTCGTCGGGCGGAGCCCTCCCAGGATCCACGGCACGCTGAGCAGCGCCAGGGTCATCGCCGTGGTCACGATCTCGTTCACCACCAGCGCCGTGGACCCCGTGGCGCGCTTGACGCCTCGGACGCGAAGGGCGGAGTCCACGTTCGCGGCGATCAGCACGACGCTCAGCACCA
>JBOGVC010000252.1:0-13602 GCA_050695275.1 Actinomycetota bacterium
GGTCGATGTTCCGTAGGACCGACGTCTGTGGGCCATCTGACCCGCAGAGTTCGCACGGTCCTCGGCGTACGATCGCGCGACGAGACCGGAGGACAGGGGATGCAGCGCGAGCCACGGGTTCAGGTCGTCCTCGGCGAGGCGGAGCGCGCCGACGGGCTGCTCCGATTCGTGCTCGAGGCCGAGGGGTTCGACCTCGTCGGTCTGGCGTCGAGCGACGAGGAGCTCTCGCGGGTGTTGCGCGGAGCGAAGCCATCCGTGGTGGTCCTCGATGGCGGGATCTCCGCCGCCGCCGCTCTGGACGCGCGGCAGCGTCTCGACGGAGCCGCGCTGGTGGTCGTGTGGCCGGACGGCGTGTCCGCGGTCTTGGCGGAGGAACGGGTCGAGCCGCACATGGTCATCGAGGCCCTGGGCGACGCCGTGCGCAGAGCGGCGGCGCGGGTCGAGCGGGCGGACACGATCGTCGTGCCGGACGTGGTGACCCAAGAGCCGGCACAGGAGACCCCTGTCCCGCAGCACGACCCCGTCGTCGAGATCGGAAACGAGCCACCGCTCCCGCAGCCGTGGCGCCGGCCGAGGCGAGGCGCCCAGGTCCTCGTCGCCGCCGCGACGTGGCTCCTGGTGATCACCGCCTTCACCGCGATCGCCGCAGCGGTCCCCCATGTCGTGGACACGTTCCGTGGAAAGCTGAACGGGCCACGGCCCTCATCCGCCCCGCCGTCGGAGCGTCCGGCCAGCCAGATCGTCTCGCCGGCGATCGAGCCGGAGGGATCCGCAGAGCCGAACCGATGCGAGGACGAGGTGAGCGGCGAGGGAGCCGACGGCGCCGACGGAAGCGCCGACGGCGCCGTCCGGGCCCAGGGATGCCCGACGGATCGCGAGAGGACCGATGGGGCCGGCGGCGGCGGGAAGCCCGAGGAACCGGGACGCCAAGGAGGCGTCGGATCGTCCGGAGGGCCGCCCGAGGAGACCGGGGACCCGGGGCAGTCCCCACACGAGGACGACCCGTCGGACGGCGTGGACGACCAGCGCGGCAAGAGCGAGGAACACGGGAACGCGGGAGCCGAACAGGCGCTGGGAGAGCGAGGCCGCTCCGGCGAGGCAGGTCGCAGCGAGCAGCACGCGTAGCCGTGCCGGCTGAGGGGCGGCCCCGCTCAGGTGGCCCGTGCGACCGGAACGGAGCCGGACACGGTGGTCCCGCGGCCGGGAGCCGACATGATCTCCACCGCACCGTCGAGCGCCCCGAGCCGGTCGGCGATCCCCTGCAGACCGGAGCCGTGCGACGTCGCGTCCTGATCGAAGCCCACACCGTCATCCCGCACCGCGAACCGGAGGCGCCCGTCCCCATCGGAGAGCGAGATCGTGGCGCGTGAGGCCGAGGCGTACTTGGCCACGTTCTGCAGGGCCTCGAGGCAGGAGAAGTAGACGGCGGCCTCCGCCTCCTGCGGATAGCGACCGACGCCGTCCGCCTCGATCGTGACGGGGACCGCCGACTTCCGCGACTGGGACTCGAGGGCCGCCACGAGTCCCTTGTCCGCAAGGAGCGGCGGGTAGATGCCCCGCGCCAGATCCCGGAGGTTCTCGAGGGCGTCGCCGGCATCGGACTGGAGGCCGGCGAGGAGCTCCTTCACCTTCACGGGGTCGCGGTCGGCGACCTGCTCGGCGAGCCGGAGCTTCACGGCGAGGGCCACGAGCTGCTGCTGGGCGCCGTCATGGAGGTTCCGCTCCAGCCGGCGACGCTCCTCGTCCTGTGCGGACACCAGCCGCTTCTGGGACCCACGGAGCTGCTCGATGTGATCCATCAGCTGCTCGGTGAGCGCGACGTTCCGCATCACGAGCCCGGCCTGTGCCGCGAGGTCCTGCACGAGCTTCTGCTCGGTCGCCGTGATCGCGTCACCGGGCTTCTTCTCGATCGACAGTCCGCCGAGGAGGTCGCCCTGGTGCAGGACCGGCTCGAAGACGGACGACGCCGATGCCACCGGTTCGTCGGTCTCGATCGACCGGGCATCCACCGGCGGTGCGTCCTCCGGCCAGCGTGCCTCCGGCCGCAGCTCCTCGCCAACCCGCACCCACACGTCGGCGCGCGCGGCCACCGTCCCCTCACCGAGCGCGCGAGCCATCCGCGGGAGCAGGTCCTCGTTCGAATAGGTCTGCCCGACCCGCTCCGAGAACGCCGACAGGACCTCGTACGGCGTCGCACGTTTCCCGAAGACGAGCCGGTCGGCGAACCGTTGCGCTCGGCGCCGAGCAGGCTGGAACGCGAGCGCGACGATCGCGGCCGCCGCGGCCGACAGGACCGGGCTGGCCTGGCTCCCGACGAGCGCCCCCACGCCGGCGACGATCGCGACGTAGACGAGCGTGATGAAGACGGCGAGCGCTCCGAACAGCACCGCCTTGTTGATCACGACGTCGATGTCGAACAGCCGGTAGCGGAGGATCGACACGCCGATCGCGAGCGGGATCAACGCGAACGAGGGGATCACGATCGTCTGAAGCACCGTGAGCCAGCCAGGCTCGTCCCCTCCACCCCAGGAGCTCCCCAGCGACGCGAAGATCGCACTCGAATACAGGACCGCCACGAACACCGCCGCGGTGAGCAGCCACCGCAGTTGGAGCCGCTCGATGCCGGTCGATCGGCGGAATCGGAGCACGAGCGACGTCAAGGAAGCGATCACGCCGATCGGGATCACGAGGATCAACGCCTGCGCGGCCTCGAGGAACGGACCGAGTGCCTCGATGGCGAGCGGGTTGGGGGCGTTGGGGACCGGCCCCTCGGACATCGCCGCTGGGTCGAGCAGGATCGCCAGGTACACGACCGTCAGCCCGATCCCGAGCGCCCACGCGAACCATCGCCAGCGCGGCGATGGCAGATGCCCGTCCGGGAACAGGAGCAGGAGGAACGTCACCGGGAGAACGACGATCGGCACCCAGCTCGGCGAGTCGATCGCGAGGAACGTCAGCGCGGTGCCTCGACGGCCGGAGTGGAGCAGGTAGAGACCGACCGAGGTGATGATCGAGCTGAGTCCGAAGAAAACGCCGATCCCCAGCATCAGCCACCCGATCGAGTTCTCGGGGCGGCGCGCGGCGAGCACGTACCCGATCACGGGGAACATCGCGAAGGAGAGCACGAAGGTGACGTCACCGAAGGTGTCCCCCGTGCCGGGGGGCCGGATCGCGGCGTCGAGGAACGTGAACCCCAGCCCGATCGCGAAGCTGACCAGCGTGAGACCGACGAGGAGCCGCGCGAGGAGGTGCCGGCTCGAGCCCTCGGTCGCGAGCTGGGTCACCGCGTCGCTGGTGGCCCGGCCTTCATCGGTCGCCATGGAACGGCATGCTCGCACCCGGGCGCGATGCGGCCAAGGGGTCGACCCCGCCGGTTCGGCAGCGTGCGAGCCTCACCGGCCGCCGGGTGGCCTCCACACCGGCCGCCGGGGCGAGGACTCGGCCCGTTCGCGTAGAGTGGGGTGGTGGATGAAGGGATGAACGTCTACAAGACCGCCGCCGGGATGATCTTCCGGGTCTCCGAGTCCCAGGAAGGCCACATCTCCGTCGAGACCCTCGACGACGCCACGTGGGTAGCCGGTCGGATCGGGATGGTGGGCCTCCGCGTGCTCCCGACGACCGTCCGCCTCACGGCTCGCCAGGTCCTGGCCCTGCCCGTCTAGGAACCGGTCCCGCTCCGCCGAACCGACCTCCGTCGGCGTGGCGAACGGTGGTCGCACGATGCCGCTCCGGAACCGCGTCACGCCGTTCGGCGAGCTGATCGCCGACCCCGCGCGGGGGCTCGTCTACGGCAACCGGGGCTGCCTCCACGACGATGCCGGCCGGATCCGACGACATCACGCCACGCGGCGCTGGATCGGCTGTCGCCTCGAGTTCCGTGGCTGGCACCGCGAGCCGCTGATGCAGCCCGGCCGCTTCACGGAGCTGTTCTTCCTCGACGAGGCGACCGCCTTCGCCGCCGGTCACCGCCCGTGCGCGCTCTGCCGGCGGGCCGACTACGTTCGGCTGCAGGTGCTCTGGCGGGAGATGCATCCCGGCCTCCTCGACGGCGCCGACGCGATCGATGCGCAGCTCCACGCGGAACGACTGATCCGTGGATCCGGAGCGCAGCGGCATCACGACGCGTCGTTCGATGGACTCCCCGACGGAGCGTTCGTGCTCCGCGACGGTGATCCGTGGGTGGTGGTCGGCGCCGGTCTGTGGCGATGGACTCCGGCCGGGTACGTCGACCGCACGCCTCGGCCCTCGACGGGATCCACGCGCGTGATCACATCGCCGTCGCTCGTGTCCGTCTTGCGGTCAGGCTGGCAGCCGCTCGTGCCGCTGCTCCACCCCTCGGCGAGCTAGCCGCTCGGGGCGGTCATCGTCCCCGCCTCGCCGGGCGAGGCCGCCGGCCGGAGGTCTGACGGGGGCGGGCGCTCTGGTGTCGTCGCACGCTCTCGACCCGGAGACCCGCGTCCCCGAACTCGGTGTGGAGCTTCAGGACCGTCGCGATCTTGCCGACGTCCGTGGTCTTCTCCGGGGTGACGAACGTGATCCCGGTCCCGGTCCGTCCCGCGCGTGCGGTACGGCCCACCCGGTGGAGGTAGTCCTTCTCGTCGGCCGGCGGGTCGTAGTTGATCACGTGCGTGATGTGTTCGAGGTCGAGGCCACGCGCGGCGACGTCGGTCGCCACGAGCACGTCGTTCGCGCCCGCGGCGAAGTGGCCGAGGGCGCGCTCCCGCGCCCCTTGCGCCATCCCCCCGTGGAGCGCTCCCACCCGGAATCCCTCCGCCTTCAGGTTCTTCGCCAAACGGTCGGCGCCGCGCTTCGTCCGGACGAACACGAGCGTGAGCCCGCGCTCGGCGGCGAGCTCGCGGACGAGCGCCCGCGACTTCCCCTGATGGTCCACCGCGACGAATCGGTGGAACGCCTCGGTGACGAGCGGGCCGTCGTGGCCGGCCACCTCGTGCCGGACCGGGTCCTCGATGAATCGTGCGGCGAGCCGGCCGACCGCGCCGTCGAGCGTCGCGGAGAACAGCATCGTCTGGCGGTCCGGCCGGAGCAGCTCGAGGATCCGCGTGACGTCGGGCAGGAAGCCCATGTCGAGCATCCGGTCGGCCTCGTCGAGGACGCAGATGCGGACACGGTCCAGCCGCAGCATCTTCCGCTGGACGAGGTCCAGGAGGCGCCCCGGTGTGGCGATCACGATGTCGGCGTGACGAGCGCGCTTGGCTTGCGGGCCGAGCCCCACGCCGCCGTACACGGCGGCCACCTTCAGGTGCTTCACGTCTGCGATGGCGCGGAACTCCTCCGTGACCTGGCTCGCCAGCTCACGGGTGGGGGCGAGGATCAGGGCGTTCGGGCTCCCGCCGCCGGGCGTCAGTCGCTCGACGATCGGGACCGCGAACGCGAGCGTCTTCCCGGAGCCGGTGCGCGACCGGGCGAGCACGTCACGGCCCGCGATCGCGTCCCGCAGGACGAGCGACTGGATCGGGAACGCCTCGGCGATGCCGCGCATCCGCAAGGCCTCGGCGACGGAACGGGAGACACCGAGGTCGGCGAACGACGTCGTCGTCTCCGATGGTTCGATCCGTGGTGGTACGGCGACAGGGCGCCGCACCTGGGTGCGTTGTGACATGACAGCTTCCTCTCGGATGCGTGTGGGGACGAACGACTGCTCCGAAAGGAAGGAGTTGAGGCGGCCTTCACCACGTGGACGTCGATGCGTGCTCGCGATCGACGCGTGAGCCGCAAGTGTACTCGATGGCGGAGCGCACCTTGGTATCGGCGTCAGGATGGGTTCAGCCCTCTCCCCATCCCCCGAGCCGCCTCCGGATCCGCTCAGCTGCCACGACGTTGCCCTTCCGCTCGAAGAGTCCGAGGGACTTTTCGTACGCCGCGCGGGCGTCCTCGCCGCGGCCCCCAGCTTGGAGAACGATGCCTCGGACCTCGAGACCCTGCGCCTGCCAATCGAGGTAATCGGTGTGCTCCGCGACTCCGAGCGCCTCATCGACCAGCGTCAGCGCTTCGTCGATCCTTCCGCGATCGACGAGCACGCGCGCCTGCGCCGTTCGCCACTCGGATTGCGACGCGAAGTCGTCTTCGGCGCTCATGTCCCGGCTCCTGCTCGCGAACGACTCGGCCTCCTCGAACCGACCCTGGTCACACAGGACGTGCGCGAGCACCGCGCAAACGGTGGAGTTGAACCCCTTCTCCTCCATCGCGTCGTACGCCTCGTTCATGCCGCGGAAGACGCGTTCCGCGTCGTCGAGCCGCCCTTCCAGCCGAAGGGTCTCCCCCACGACCTGGGTGGTCGCCACCTTGATCGATGGCGACCCCAGCTCGTCGTAGAGGGCTTCCGCCTCGTCGAAAGCGCTCTGTGCTTCGTCGAAACGACCGGCCATCCCGAGGAGCGCGCCACGCACCCTGTCGTCGTGGGCCCGTCCGGCGAGGCCCTCTCCGCGGATCTCTGCCGCCCGATCGAGGACCTCGAACGCATCCTCCACCGGCACCGCGCCGAAGTAGGCGTTCACCGCGAGCTGCGAGGCGATCTCGGTTCGTTCCCGTCTCCGCATCGCCGCCGCGCGACCTGACAGCCGGTCGAGGTTCTCGACCGCCTCCGAGGTCCTTCCGAGGAAGAACAGCTCCTGCGCGATGGCGAGGACGGCGAGATCCTGCAGGTCCTGGTCGCCCAACTGCTCGGCCTCCTCGAGCACCCGACGGGCGACGCCGATCGCCTGGGCCATCGACCATCCTGGATCAACGGAGAGCTTCGTGAAGTTCTGGATGAGTTCTGCTCTGAGCGCAGAGGCACGGTCCCCCAGCGCGATAGCCGCCTGGACCGCGTTCCCGGCGACAGGGTGTGCCTCGGTGAACTCGCCGACCTCGGAGAGCAGCTCGGCGAGGGCGAGCAGAGCGGCGACCCGATCGACGTCGCTGGCAAGCTCGACGGATCGATCCGTCAAGGTCCGCGCGGACGTGAGGTCGCCCCGCTCGTCCGCCCGTGCCGCGGAGGCGAGGAGGTGCCCGACCGCGCGGCGGCGGATCTCGGTGGCATGCTCATCCACCGCGCCCAGCTCGGTGCGGTAGCGGTAGGCCTGTTCGAGGTGGTGGGCGAGGATCTCTTCGTACTCCGCCAATCGATCCCGCGCCGCCACCTCGAGCCAGTCCGCGAACCGCTCGTGCAGCTCGGCCCGCTGCTCCTTCGGCATCGCCTGGTAGGCCGCATCGCGGATCAGCAGATGCCGGAAACGGAACGCATCCTCACCGGCGAATTCCGGACGGTCCGGCCGGATCAGCTCCTTGCGCGCCAGCGCCAGCAGCCGCGATCTGACGTTGGGGCGGACCGCGTCGGTACTGAGGGTCGTGACCGCACCGGCATGGAAGACCTTCCCCTCGACCGCGCCGCGCTCGATCACGGCACGCTCCTCCGCGTCCAACCGCTCGAGACGCGCCGCGAGGAGGAGATGGATCGTCGGCGGGATCGTGACGTCCGCCAGGTCCTCGATCGCACGCCAGACGCCGTCCTCGAGCCGCAGCAGGCCGTCGTCGATCAGCATCGCCAACATCTCCTCGACGAACAACGGGTTGCCCTCCGCGGCCTCGAGGATTCGCCCGCGAGCCGCCTCGGGGATCTCGGCGCTACCCAGCAGGTTGTCGACGAGCTCCGAGGCGTCGTCGACGGGGAGCGGTTCGAGGAGGATCGACGTCGCGTTCAGCTTCCCGCCGCCCCACCCCGGCCGGATCTCCAGGAGCTCCGGCCTCGCGATGCACAGGACGAGGATCGGGGCGTCGCGGGTCCAGTCGGTGAGATGGTCGATCAGATCGAGGAACGTCGGCTCGGCCCAGTGGATGTCGTCGAACACCACGACGACCGGTCGCTCCCGCGCGAGGTGCTCGAGCATCTTCCGGACGGCCCAGAAGGCGTCCTCGTTCGAGCCCGGCGTCGCCCACCCGAACAGTCCGGCGACGAGGTCGACGATCCGGTCGGCGTCGGGGGCGCCCTCCAGCACGCCGGCCAGCTTGGCGCGGGCGTCGTCCGCGGAGTCCCGTTGCCCGATACCGGCCGCCTGGTGGACGACGTCGTCGAGCGGGAAGAACGTGATCCCCTCGCCGTAGGAGAGACAGCGGCCACGCACGACGAGGGCCGCGCTCGCCGCGCCGCCGAGGAACTCAAGCACGAGCCGCGACTTCCCGACACCGGCCGGCCCCATCAGGGTGAACAGATGGGAGGTTCGCTCGTCGATGGCTCGCTCGAGGGCATGCTCGAGGATGGACAGCTCCTTGCCGCGGCCGACCATCGGGGAATCCAGATGCCGCTCGTGGCCCGCGGCGTCCGCGGAGACCGCGAGCAGTCGGAATGCCGGCACCCGCTCCTGCTTGCCCTTCAGCGTCAGCGGATCGACCGGCTCGACATCCACGGCGTCCTTGACCAGGCGATACGTCGGGTCGCCGAGGAGGATCTCGCCGGGCGCGGCGGCCTGCTCGAGCCGAGCGGCGACGTTGACCGGGTCGCCCGTGACGAGGCGTTGCCCCGCCGAGGGGTCGCCCGCTACGACCTCGCCGGTGTTCACGCCGATCCTGGCGGCCAGTCCTTCCCCGTGCTCACGCTCGAGGTCGGCGTTCAGCTCGGCGAGCGCCTCGCGCATCCCGATCGCGGCCCGAGCGGCCCGCAGGGCGTCGTCCTCGTGCAGGCGCGGGATCCCGAAGACCGCCATCACGGCGTCGCCGATGAACTTCTCGACGGTGCCACCGTGCCGCGCGATCACGGCGGCCATCTCGTCGAAGTAGCGCCCCATCACGCGACGGAGCGCCTCGGGGTCGAGCCGCTCGCCGAGGGACGTCGAGCCAGTCACGTCGGCGAACACGACCGTGACGACCTTCCGAACATCGCCCGTGGGGGCGTCTGGTTCACCGAGCGCCGTGGCGCAGTTCTGGCAGAAGCGAGCCTTGTCGGCGTTCTCCTCCCCGCAGGACGGGCATCGCTTCATGAGCCGCATCCTAGGGGGTGCCCGGGACGACCCGGAAGCTCAGCGCGCCCTCCCGATCGTCTCAGGCGCGCGATCAAATGCCCGGTGGCGACGCGCCTACGACGTGAGCTCTGCGTCCCGTGCGGCAAGCATGTGGCGCGCGCGCAAGAGCTCCTCCACGCCCTCGATCGGGAGCGGCGGAGAGAAGTAGTACCCCTGACCCAGCTCGCAACGAAGCTCGAGGAGCTTGTCCAGCTGGTCGGCGCGTTCGATGCCCTCGGCCACGGGACGGAGGTTGAGGATGCCGGCGAGCTCGATGATGGCGGCCGTGAGCGCGGATTCCTCTCCGCCTTCGCTCACGCCGTCGACGAACGACTTGTCCACCTTCAGGATGTCGACGGGGAAACGACGGATGTAGTTGAGCGATGAATACCCGGTCCCGAAGTCGTCGACCGCGAGCATGACGCCGAGCTGCTTCAGCTGCGTGAGCCGCTCGTTCGACAGGGCCATGTCTTGCATCATCACGCTCTCGGTGATCTCGAGCACGAGACAGTGCGGTGGGAGCCCCGTCTCGAGCAGGACCTTCGCGATCTCGCGCACGATCTCGGGCCGCTGCAGCTGTCGTGCGGAGAGGTTGACAGCCATGTGCAGAGGAGCAGCGTCCGGGACGGACCGCTGCAGGGCGTCACCCTGGCGGCACGCCTCGCGGAGCACCCATGTGCCGATCTGGACGACGAGGCCCGTCTCCTCGGCGAGCGGGATGAAGTCGAGCGGGCTCACGAGACCACGGGTTGGATGGTTCCAGCGGACGAGTGCTTCGAACCCCTCGATGTCACCCGTCTCCAGACGGATCACCGGCTGGTAGTGGAGGACGAACTCTTCGTTCTCGACCGCCCGCTGGAGATCCGCCTTCAGCTCGAGCCGGCGGAGCGCGGTGTCGTGCATCTCCGGCTCGAAGACCTGGAATCGGTTCTTGCCGGCCTCCTTCGCGATGTACATCGCGACGTCAGCGTTGCGGAGCAGCTCCTCCGCGCCCTCCGGCCCGGTCGTCCGGCCGATCCCCGACGTCGCGATCCCGATGCTCGCCCGCACGAAGACCTCTTTCCCGTCCAGGAGGAACGGCCCGTCGAGGGCCTGCAGGATCCGGCCAGCGACCGCGGCGGCGCCGACGCTCTCGCCCCCGTCCTCGATCAGGATCGCGAACTCATCCCCGCCCAGACGCGCCGCCGTGTCGGGCGTCCGCAGGCAGGTCCGCAAACGCTCGCCCACCTCTCCGAGCAAGCGATCGCCCGCCGCATGGCCGAGGGAGTCGTTGATCGTCTTGAAGTCGTCGAGGTCCATGAACAGCACTGACACCGGGTCGGTGTCGCGGGTCAACCGCTCCAGCGCGTGCTCCACGCGGTCACGGAACAGCGCGCGGTTGGCGAGCCCGGTGATCGAGTCGTGGAAAGCCTGGTGGGAGAGCTGCTCCTCGAACGCCTTGCGCTCGGACACGTCCCTCGAGTTGAGGACGATCCCCTTCACGTTGGGGTCGTGCAAGAGATCCGTGCGGAGGGTCTCGATGTGGAGCCAGAAGTCGTCTCGGTGCCGCATCCTCGATTCGATGAGACCGGTCGAGGTCCCTCCTTCCCGCCCGCTCAGGGTGAGGAACTGGAGCACCTGCGTCCTGTCCTCAGGGTGGATCAGCAGCGTCAGCTGGGTGTTCTCGAGCTCCGCCGGGTCGTAGCCGAAGACGCCCTCGACGGAGGGGCTGACGTAGCGGACGGTCGAGTCGGCATCGACGACCATGACGACGTCCGTCGAGTTCTGCACCAGAGAGCGGAACCGAGCTTCGGTCTGTTGCCGGAGCAGGTCTTCCGTGAGGAAGGCGCTGTCGAGCGCGAGGGCCACCTGCGAGGTCAGCGCTTCGAGGGTGTCCCGGTTCGCCCGCGGAAGCGTGGAATTGCTCCCCACCACAAGGAGCCCTCGCAGTTCGTCCTTCATGAAGAGCGGACCGCTCAACACGAACGCCGACTCCGGTGGGAACCCGAGGGGTCCGGCGATCTCGGATTCCCCCACGACCACCTCGATGGAGCGATGCGTCTTGAGACGGTCGCGCTTCCATTGCGGCAGGATCGACAGGGAGAGCGCGACGCCGACGACATCCTCCCGCCCGCCGGCGGCGGCGACCACGGTGTAGTCCTCGGTCTCCTCGCCGACCAGCACGCGGATCACGGCGTTCTCACCCGCGATCGAGCGGGCAGCCTGGAGCGTCGCGGCGTAGATCCCTTCGCGGTTCGTCGCGGTCACGAGCGCCGTCCCCGCGCCACGGAGCGCCCGCTCACGGACCGCCGACTGCTCCTGCTTGCGGACCAGACCGGCGATCCGGACGACCACCAGGAGGAACAGCGCCGCCGACGCGCCGATCAGGACCGGCAGGTCCTCGTCGACGTGCCGAAGGTGCTGGATCATCATCACGCTCGGTGCGAGGAGCGAGGCCAGGGCGAGCGTCAAGAGCCGCGCTCTCGACAGACGTGGGTCGTTGTCGGCGGTCCGCTCCGACAGGGCACGCATCGAGCCGTGCAGCGCGGCGGCGCCCCACAAGATATAGAACGTCGCCCATCCCGTTTCCAGGACACCGCTTTGATCGTAGATGTTGCCCTGCACCGAGATGTAGCTGTAGGCGAAGTCCGTGACGAACAACGCGAATGCCGCCGCCGCCATCAGATAGAAGGACGGGGCGCGGCGTCCGCCGCCGATCGCCAGGCGCGCGATCACGGTGAACAGGATCAGATCCATCACGGGGTAGCCCATCGCCGTGAGCTTCTGCACCAAGCTCAACTCGAAGTCGTGCGCGAGCGGTGACAGCAGGAACACCCACGACACCGTGCCGACGCCGATCGCGACGATCAACGAGTCGATGCCACCCTCCCGGTCACCGCCGGGATTGCGAAGACGGATCAACCAGAGGATGCCGGCGATCAAGCACGGGTAGACCGACAGGTAGAAGACGTCGCCGATCGACGGGAACGGGAGGTCCTTCCCGAAGAACTCGAGGTAGTTGTACGTGATGACGTCGCCGGCGACGAAGAACGTCTGCCCGAGCGCGAAGAGGTACCACGGCAGCCGCGTCTGCGGTTTCCACAGACGCACGGCGATCACGATCGCGATCGGCGAGGAGATCGCGATGACGTTGAAGAGCCATCCCTGGCGCAGACCCGGGACGAAGAGGTACGCGGCCGTCACGAGGACGCCCCCGCAGACATAGAGGAACCAGGCTCTCCGCTTCACAGGTTCGATATCGGAACGTGATCGAGGTGACCTTAGGAAGCGTTTGGCCTGCTCAGACCCCTTGAAGACGGCTCGGGCCGCCCTCACAGGGGAGCCGGCGCGCGGCTCGGGACGAGCGGTCCCTCGATCGGGGCCAGGGTTCCGTCGCGATCCTCGCGTGAGGCGTGGGCCAGATCACCCGACCGTTCGATGTCTCGCATGCCGGGGAGGAACAAGAACCCGAGCGTCACGATGCCGCCGAGGACCCCTGCCCCGACCAGGGTCGCTCGCGGGCCGAAGACGCCGGCGACCGGACCCGTGAGTGCGAAGGACACCGGCACGAGGCCCGTCGAGATGAACCAGTCGAAGCTGGACACCCGCCCCAGGAGGTTCGCGGGCACCAACCGCCCCTTGGTTGTGGCCCAGACGATCGTCCCCGCACCCTCCAGGGCATTGAAGACGAAGCTCGCCACCATCAGCTGCCAGGGGAACGACGCGATGCCGTACCCCGCGATGGCGACCGTGGAGATCGTCCAGACCCCGTACATGAACGTGATGTGCCTGCGGGGCATCTCCCGGTTCCCCATCACGATCGCGGCGAACATCGCCCCGACGCCGCCGAGGGCCAGGATGAACCCGAGGTCCCGGGCCGATCCGTGCATGTGGTTCTTCACGATGAACGGCAGCAGGACCTCCGACGGACCCCAGAAGATCAGGTAGGCCAGGGTCGCCGCCAGGAACGTGCCCCAGAGCCACACCCGGGACCGGACGAACCGGAATCCTTCCCGGATCTCCCGGAACGCGCTGGTCCGCTCCTCCGGCGGGCGTTCGATCCCGTGCGACCGCATCAGCGTGACGCACGCGATCGAGAGGACGAACGTGAACGCGTCGATCAGGAACGCAGGTCCAGGATGGCCGCTCCACAGGGCGATGAACCACCCGCCGAGCGCGGGACCGAGCATGCGCGCGGCGGCCGGACGGATGAACTGGTCCAGCGAATTGGCCTGGTTGAGGTCGGCGCCCGGGACCAGCTGCGGAACGAGCGCGTCGAAAGCCGGCCCGAAGAACGCGGTACCGGCGCCGAAGGACGCCGCGACGATCAGGATGTGCCAGAGCTCGAGGCTGCCGGTGATGGACAGGACGCCGAGGATCGCGACGCTCACGGCGCGCAGCGCATCCGCCGCGATCATCACGCGACGCCGGTCGAACCGGTCGCTGACGACGCCGCCCACGAGCAGGAAGACGATCTGAGGCACGGTCATCGCGACGCCTACGATCGAGAGCGCCGTGGGGGCGTTCGACAGCTCGTAGACCTGCCACGCCAAGGAGACGAGGAAGATCCCGTCGCCCACGAGCGACGCGGTCATCCCCGTCCAGAGCAAGCGGAAGTCTCGATGCCGGA
>JBOGVC010000253.1:0-16322 GCA_050695275.1 Actinomycetota bacterium
AGCCAACGCTCGGCCATGGCGATGATCCCCTCGGTCGGGGCGCGGCTATCGGCGAGGGCGCACGGAGCGAGTTTGACGAAAGCGAACGCCAGGCCACCCACCACGAGCGCGAGCCCGACGACGATGCTCACCCAACGGCGTCGACCAACTGCGGCATCCACTGACCGGTTGTACGAGGGGAGACGCCAACTGGGCGGTCCCGCTAGGGGCTCGCGCTGCGGATCCGCTCGCGGATCCGGTCCGCCAATCCCTCCGGGAGCACTTCGCCGCGACATTTGGTCGCGATCAGAAGCTTCATGTGCTTCTTGAACTCGGCGTGGTCGTTGCAGTCGGTGCAGCCGGCGAGGTGCGTCTCGACCTGGACCGTGAGCTCACGGAGACACTCGCCGTCCACGTAGCGCTCGACCTCGCGAAGCGTCTCATCGCACCCCATGTCACCCTTCTCACCCATCGACGAGTCCTCGCTCCTTGGCTACGCCGTACAACGCGCGCTCCAGGGCTTTCCTTCCCCGGTGCAGACGCGACATCACCGTTCCGATCGGCACATCCGTGATCTCCGCGATCTCCTTGTACGAGAAGCCTTCCACATCTGCCAGGAGGACCGCCATCCGGAAATTCTCGGGGATCGACTCCAGCGCCGCCTTCACGTCGGCGTCGGGGATCTTCTCGAGCACGTCCTCCTCGGCCGAGCGCTCCACGCTCTTGGCCCCCAACCGATCGAACAGGAACCATTCGTCGATGTCGTCGGGACCCTCGACGGTCTTGGGCTCGCGCTGCTTCTTCCGGTAGATGTTGATGAACGAGTTCGTGAGGATGCGGTACAGCCACGCCTTGAGGTTCGTGCCCTCCCGGAACGATGCGAAGCCCCGATAGGCGCGGAGGGTCGTTTCCTGCAGCAGATCCTCTGCGTCGGCGGGATTCCTGGTCATCCGGAGGGCGGCCCCGTACAGGCCGGGGAGCAGCGGGAGCACGTCTCGATCGAACCGCTCCAGGAGGTCCTGGTCGGCCGGCGCGGGGACCCTGCTCGCGTTCGCCATCTGAGAACCAGTATCCCTGCTGCGCCGTCCCGCGCCTTCGGTCGTCACAACTACAGGGCGGTGGGAAGATTGGGCCATGCCCGAGCAAGACCGTAAACCCTTCGGACGCCGCCCCGTTCCGGGCTCACCGCAGCCACGGCCGCGATCGGCATTGGTCGTCGTCCTTGTGGTGGCCGGTTCCCTGGTGCTGTTCAACACGTTCCTCACGCAGGCGGCATCCACCCCGGTACCGTTCTCGGACTTCCGGAGGGCGATCGACAACGGCGACCTCGTGAAGAGCGAGCCGGTCACGATCACGACCACCACGATCAGCGGAGTGGTCCGAACCGCTGATGGCGACGAGACCTACGTGGCGACGATCCCGCCCGGGTACGTCCCCACCGATCTCGTCGACGACCTCAGCGCGCGTGGCTATGAGGTCGACGGCCAGCAGCCGAACGCGCTGACGGGGTTCCTCCTCCAGATGGTCCTGTTCGTCGCGCTGTTCGGCGGGCTCTACTACTTCCTCTTCCGGCGGATCGGCGGAGGGGCGACCTCCGCGCTCAACCTCGGACGCAACAAGGTGAAGATCTACGACCGCAAGGAGATGAAGACGTCCTTCACGGACGTGGCGGGCGTCGACGAGGCGAAGGAAGAGCTCCGCGAGATCGTCGACTTCCTGAAGAACCCGAAGAAGTACCAGCGACTCGGCGGCCGCATCCCCAAGGGCGTGCTGTTGCTCGGCCCGCCCGGATGCGGCAAGACGCTGCTCGCCCGGGCGGTCGCCGGCGAGGCGAACGTGCCCTTCTTCTTCATGTCGGGATCGGAGTTCGTCGAGATGTTCGTGGGCCTCGGCGCCGCTCGGGTCCGCGAGCTCTTCCAGCAGGCGAAGGAGAAGGCCCCGGCCCTGGTGTTCCTCGATGAGATCGACACGATCGGGAAGGGCCGCGCGGGTCCGATGAGCGGCAGCTTCGGGGGCCACGACGAGCGCGAGCAGACGCTCAACCAGCTGCTGGTGGAGATGGACGGCTTCGACGCCTCCAAGGGCGTGATCATCATGGCGGCCACCAACCGACCGGACGTCCTGGACCCGGCGCTGATCCGGCCGGGCCGGTTCGATCGCCAGGTGGTCGTGGACCTCCCCGACCTGAACGGACGCGAGGAGATCCTCCGCGTGCACGCTCGCGGCGTGGCGCTGGATCCGTCCGTCGACCTGAACACGATCGCCGCGCGCACGCCCGGGTTCACCGGGGCGGACCTCGAGAACGTCGTGAACGAGGCGGCGTTGCTCGCCGCCCGCCGCGAGAAGAACGCGGTCTCGATGGAGGAGCTCGAGGAGGCGATCGATCGGGCGACCGCGGGCCTCGAGCGGAAGTCACGGGTGGTCTCCGACTCCCAGAAGGAGCGGGTGGCGGTCCACGAGATGGGCCACGCGCTCGTCGCGCTCAACTGCAAGGAGATCGATCCCCTGCACCGGGTCACGATCATCCCGCGCGGCGCGGCGGCGCTCGGGATCACGATGACGAGGCCGCTCGAGGATCGGTACGTCGTGACCGAGCCCCAGCTGAAGGACCAGATGGCGTTCGCGATGGGGGGTCAGGCGGCCGAAGAGATCTACTTCGACGGCGTGATCTCCACCGGCGCCCAGAACGACCTCGAGAAGGCCACGGACCTCGCGCGCGCGATGGTCTCCCAATTCGGGATGAGCGACGAGGTCGGGCCGCTCTCCCTGGGCCGTCCCGATCCCAACGGCTGGATGCCGGGCTCGGTCCCGAAGGTGAGCGCACACACGTCGGAGCTGATCGACAAGGAGGTCCGACGGCTGCTCGAGGAGGCTCGCGGCCGTGCGGCCAAGATCCTGAATGAGAACCGTGACCTGCTCAACAGGCTGTCGGCCCTGCTGATCGCCACGGAGGTGATCGATGGGGACGAGCTGAAGTCCTACGTCGAGGGGACGAAGCCGGTCCCGGACCCCGTCACGATCAGGCCGATCCCCCAGCCGGCGACGACCGAGGAGCGCGCCCCGGCCGAGCCGACACCGGTGGCACGCGCGGTCTCGATGCCACCTGCACCGCCGATGCCCGCTACCGACTAGCCGCCCGCCTCGTCGTCGTGATGGTCGCGATGCTGGTGCGGCCGCTCGCCCTCGGGGAGCGGGTCCACCAGGAGATCCCACCGGTCGCGGAAGCGATCGAGGAACCGGTAGAAGTTCCTCTTCGACAAGCGTGCCCGGTCCTCCGGCTTCGTCTCGAACCACATCCGGTGGTCGTGCTTCGTGACGGGGACGTCCACGATCGTGGCCCGGCGATCGAGGTCCTTCACCCGGAACGAGAACTCGACGTCGGCCGTGCGGTACCAGCGGAACTTCTCGTCGAAGAACCCCACGTCCACGAGCGTCTCTCGCCGGAGCGCCATCAGGTAGCCCTCGATCGCGTCGACGTCCCCGGCGCGCGCCTCGTCGAACTGCCGCAGGTCGCGGGTCACGATCCCGAATGGCCCGCACACGCCGACCCCTCGATCCTCGAGCGCTTCCTCGAGCGGCCCGAACACGTCGCCGGTGGGCTCGACCGATCCGTCTGCTATCAGGACGGTGCGGCCGCGGGTGCGCCGGATGCCCGCGTTCCGCGCGGCCGCCCAGCCGGTCCCCTCCTCCAACCACACGACGTCGACGCCCTCGCCCCAGGCGCTCGGCTCTCGGTCGGTCACGTCCGCCACCACGTACTGCACCGACCGGCCGCCCGCGTGCGCGCGGAAGGCGGCGATCGCCCGCTCGATGTCCTCGTGCCAACCCTCACAGACCCAGTGGACGGTCGCATCCATGTCGGGGGCTTCGTGCAGGATCGACGCGACCTCGGCGGCACGACGTCGTGCCGGAGCCTTCGTCTGGCCGGCTGAGACCGGTTCCAGCCGGTATCCGCCGGGGTCGTCGACCACGGTCCAGCCAGCGCGAGCGATCCGGTCACGGAGTGCGTCGGCGGCCGCGAATTCCCGGGAGCCCCGCGCGGCGGCCCGCTCCTCCGCCAGCCGGACGATCTCCTCGGGGGGGTCAGGCATCCTCGTGCCTCCGGACGAAGTCGAGCACCGCCGCGTCTGCGTTCTCGGCTTGCTCGGAGTGGTAGAGATGGCCGGCACCCTCGAGCAGCACCAGCTCAGCCCCCGGGATCCGCTCCGCGAGGAGCTCCGCGTTCTCCGATGCGATCGCCTGATCCTCGGAGCCGTGCACGACGAGCGTCGGCACCCGGAGGTCAGGGAGACGCTCGTAGCTGTCGAACCCCTGCATCGCCTCCCATTGTCTCCGTCCGCCTTCCGGATGCTTCGGCTGGGCGGCTCCCACCCGGAGATCCTCGGCCACGTGCGTCGGATGGAGGTCGGGGAAGCCGGGCGCGTACATCGAGCGCCACGGCTCTCCTTTGGGCACGTGGGAGCGCTTCCCCCGCAGAACGTGTCGCGGCCCGGCGTGCGTGCACCCGAGGATCAGCGTGCGCACACGCTCGGCGTGGGTGAGCCCCAGCTCCTGAGCCACCATGCCGCCGAAGGACTGGCCGTAGACGTGGGCTCGGTCCACTCCGAGGGCATCCAGGAGAGCGAGGGTGTCGTCGACGAACGTCGCCATCGTCACGGGGCCGGAGGGCTCGTCGCTGTTCCCGTTGCCGCGGAAGTCGTAGGCGATAACGTGGAGCTCGCCCGCGAGGACGGGGATGTTCCGGCGCCATCCGGGGATGTCGCCGCCCATGCCCTCCAGCAGGATCAGCGGCGGGGCGAGCTCCGGCCCGTGGAGCTCGTGGTACAGGCGGACGCCGTCCGGACGGGTCAGGACCGGCATGGGCCGGAAGGGTTATGCCGTCGCGGCTTGCGTCGCGTCGCGGAGTCGGCCCGCCATCGACTCGAGGGTCTTCACGGCGATCGACGGGTGCTCCTGGAGGAGCCCCCGGAAGACCCACTCGGTCAGGCCGAGGAGCCGGATGTCCGTCCGAGCGGCCACGGTGGCCGAACGAGGCCCGCCATCGAGCAACGCGATCTCCCCGAAGAAGTCGCCGCGTCGGAGGATCGCCATCCGCTTGCCCCCGATCGTGACCTCGGCCTCACCATCGACGATCACGAACAGGCCGATACCGGGATCCCCCTCGGTGGCGATCACGGTTCCCCGCGGGTGATCGACCTCCTTCACCACGCCCGCGATCGCGCGGAGCTCACGGTTCGAGCAGGCGGAGAACAAGGGCACCTGCCTCAGCCATTCGATGACGACGGTGCTTCCAGCCATTCGACGCTCCCTCGGGTTCGGGCCGGAGCATCGTACTCCAGTCGAGGGACGGCCTGTTCGAGTGGTTCAGCGCCACATCTCCTCGTCGCGGATCGGCACGAGGGGCGCTCGAGGCTCCGCGCTCACCCGAGCTTTCGGGCCCGCTTCGGCCGACCGCACGAGCTGCCGGTTCCGGACGATCGCCCAGACGGCCAGGCCGAGGGCCACGCCCCAGAGCACGAAACCCACGGTCCGGACGGTCCCGGCGATCCTGTCGGCGAGGTAGACCTTGTCGAAGAACTCGACACCCAGGATCCGTTCCCAGTCCCCGGCCGCATCGGGCCCGGTGGCTCCCAGGAGCGCCAGCCGACCGTCGTCCGCGTCGCCGATGTAGGTGGCCGCGCTGGCCAGGGCGCTCGCCGCCCATCCCCAGGCGACGGCCGTGGACACGAGGTCGCGCTTGAAGAGCAGGAAGAACGCGCCCACCGCGAAGGGGAACAGGACCTCGAAGCCGGATCCCATGATCAGCATCGTGAGCTCCCCGAACGGCCGGAAGAGGACGTGACCGACCTCGTGCACGGCGATGTTGAGGTACACGAAGAACGGCGTCTGATCGCCCTTGACGAGGGCGAACCAGCCCCAGACCGCGATCAGCAAGAGCGCGCCCGCCGCCTTGTAGACGTTCAGGCGCCGCTTGATGTCGTCGGGGAGCTGCACCGGTGCGAGAGAGTCCATCTCGGACGTCATCGGCATCGATGGGGCCGGAGATGAGAACGGCGGTTGCTCCCCCATCCCGAGCGCGCGACCATACGGCTGTGGGGAGGCGTGCGCTCGCGGTCCTGTCGATCCTCGCGGCGCTGGTCGCGGGAGCGGTCATCGCGCTGACCAGCTCCGGCGACGATCCCACGGTGGCGCCGTCCCGTAGCTCCGATCGGACGTCATCGCTCTTCGTGGAGCCCGAGGGAACCGACGCCCGGGCCTGCGGCGACTACATCGCGACGTGGCTCGACGTCCTCCACGCCGAGGATGCGTTCCCGATCAACGAGTTGAAGGCCGATCTCGGTCAGGGGCCCCTGTGGGTCGCCGTGACGGATGCATGGAGCGAGGCGCTCGACCTTGAGGCGAGGATGCCGCAGGAGGAGGCGGCGCGCCGGGTCGTTCCCGCGATCGCGTCGGCATGTGAGGATCCCGACGTGCGGGCCCAGTTCCTCCAGCTGCAGTCGATCTAACCGCGACGACGTGACCCGACGACGACGAATCACCGGCGGCCGCCCTTCGTGCGGCGCTGGAAGTTGGTTCTCCCGAGCGGCGAGTCGAAGCAGGCACAGATGGGTACGAGGTTGGCGAGGAAGGAGCTTCCCTGGTGAGTCGCGAAGAGCTTCCCCCCGACGAGCAAGGCGAGTTACGGACGGAGATCGGCCAGACCTTGATCCTGGTCGGGATGACGGCCGCCATCATCGTCGCTGGTCTTCTGATCGGTCTGGCGTTCTGAGTACACCTCGTCGCGTATCGGATCCATCGCCGCCGGAACTACAGGCGGAACCAGACCTCCGTCCCGCCATCGCGTCGCACCACGCCCCACTCAGACGACAGGTGTTGGACGACCTGAAGGCCCCATCCGCCTTCGGCCCAAGCGCTGCTGTCTCGATCGATCCTGTGCTCTTCCGGATCGAAGCCCTCGCCCCGGTCGAACACGGAGACGCGGAGACCTCCCTCGACGGAGATGCTCACGTCGATGGGCTCTTTGCCGTGCCGCGCGGCGTTCGATGCGATCTCGGACGTCAAGAGGTTCGCGGTGTCTCTGTCCACGTCCACATCGAAACGCTCGAGCGCCTCCGAGAGGAACGAGCGGGCCTCCGCGGGCGTCCCCGGTCCGGCACGAAGCTCCCTCGATGTGGAGCGCGAGGCACCCGGTGCAACGCCCATCGATGGAGGGATACCCGAAGCACTGAGCTCCGACACTCCCCTCTTCGGGCGTCGCCCGCCTCGCTGACGAGGGAAAAGTCTCTCCACGCCCCTGAGTCTGGTCGTGCCCCTCGACGATGGAAGCGAGAAGGGGCCGGGATCACCGGCCCCTTCCGTTCGCGCACGTACTGCCCGTCGCGGGGACAGGATTTGAACCTGTGACCTCTGGGTTATGAGCCCAGCGAGCTACCAGACTGCTCCACCCCGCATACCCAGGATAGCGATGCGAGCGGCAGATGACAGGTGAGCGGCAGTGTGCCAACGCCTCCCTAGGCGCCTTGGAGAGAGCGTCGCTAGATGCGACGCCGTCCGATCGACCGATGAGGATCCGGCAGATCAACCGGCGCCGTAGATGAACCAGCGCATGGCCCCCTGTGACGGCACCTCCACGATGAGGTTGGCGCCGGCAGGTGCGGTCGGCTCGTCCGCACGATGGAGGACGAGGAACGGCAGGATCCCCCGGCGTTCGAGGTGCTCTGCTCGCTCGTCCCACGCGCCCAGGACCGTGCCGACCTGGGACCCACGGCATCCCGCGGCATACGACATGATCGGGTAGTTCACCTCGCTGAACACGTGGCACGGTTGGTTCGCGGCGAGCTCACGGACCTGGGTGCCGACCCGTTCGGCCGACGATCGCCGGCCCACCAGCCCGCCCTCGACGGTCGTGGCGATCCCGAGCTGCACGATCGTCCACGCCGCCACGAGCGCCGAGGTCGCCACGACCACCCCAAGTCCGGCGGACGTCGGCCCGTCCCGACCCCTGATCCTGACGACGATCGAGGCGAGTCCGAGCCCGGCGGGAACGGAGAGCACGGCGAGCGCCGGCAACAGGAACCGCGGCGCCAGCGCATCGGTGAACGCGACGTACTCGGCCGCGAGCGCGACGCCTGCGGCCACGGGGACCAAGACCGCGACGAACAGCCCTCGCGACCTCGCCGTTCGAACACCGACGATCACGAGAGTTACGAGCCCCAGGAGCCAGAGGATCCCGACCACCGGCAGTTCGGGCCTGGGATCGGGTCCGATCGTGGGCCCGTCGCCCAGGGCGAGGTACTGGCGGACGTTCTCGAAGAGCGACCAACTGCCTGCCGGACCGAACCGGGCCGCGGCCGAGATGGCCGCCCCCGGCGATCCGAACCGAGTGGTCATCTCCACCAGCCACGGCGCCAACCCCGCGGCGGCGCCGAGGAGGAGATGGACCGTCCAAGAGACCGTCGCCCGATGGATCACGATCGGGAGCACCAGCAGTGCCGAGGTCAGCACGATCGCATCGAGCGGGCGGATCAGGGCCGCCAGGGCGACGAGCCCGCCAACGAGCAGCTCGTCGTAGCGACCCTCGCCGCGCGCGATCCGTCGAGCGAGAACGGCGGTCGCGGCCACGCCGATCACCGCCACCCACAGGTTCGGCATCAACTCCGATCCGTACACCAAGGTCGGCCAGACTCCGACGAACAGGAACGCCGCTCCCACCGCGCCGAAGCCGATGACGGAGGCCCACGCTCGGAACGAGGCGGTGAGCGCGGCCGCAGATGCCACCGCCAGGAAGAGGCGAAGCTGCGACAGGGATCCCCCGAATTGGAGGACCGGGAGGGCGATGAAGGTGATCCCTCGCGCGCGGTAGGGAAGGAACGGCAACGTCACGGCCCCCGGGCTAACCTGCGACAGGTAGATCGCCTCGTCCCAGCTCGGGGGCCGGTCGAGCGAGAACGCGAACAGCTGGACGACGAGGTACACGACCCCCACGATCAGGAGGAGCCGCCGCGCGAGCGCGATCTCTTCGTCCGTGGGCAGATCCATGCGCCGCCATCCTGCCGTACGACACGCCGGCATGCGGTAGCCTCGGATCATGCGCGTGCCGAACCCCTTCGGCTGACCTCGTCCCGCCGCACGCAACGCGGTCGCGATCTTCCTCGCGATCGAGTTCCTGGACGAGTTGGTGTTCGGCCTGCGGGAAGCCGCCTGGCCCCTGATCCGTCGGGAGCTCTCGCTCTCGTACATCCAGGTCGGCCTGGTGCTGTCGATCCCCGGGATCCTCAGCACCGCCGTTGAGCCGGGACTCGCTCTCCTCTCGGACACGGGGTGGCGCCGCCGTGTGGTGTTGAGCGGCGGGGCCGCGTTCGCTGTGGCGCTGTTGGGCTTCGCGGCGGCGCCGGACTTCGGCGTCCTGCTGGCGGCGACCTGCCTGCTCTACCCGGCTTCCGGCGCGTTCGTGAGCCTCGCGCAAGCGACCTGGATGGACCTCGAGCCGACCTCGACGGAGCGGAACATGGCGAGGTGGGTCGTGGCCGGTTCGATGGGCGGCCTCGCTGGGCCGCTCCTGCTCGGCGCCGCCGTCGTCCTCGGCTTCGGGTGGCGGGGAGCCACGACGACCGCCGCGCTGTTGACGCTTCCGTTCCTGCTATCCGCGCGACACGTGCGCTTCCCTCCGCCCCACCCCGACATCACGGATCTCCGGGCGGCGGTGCGCGGCGCGGTCGCAGCGCTTCGGCGGCGCCCGGTACTTCGATGGCTCACGCTGCTGCAGCTCACGGATCTCCTGGGCGATGTCATCTTCGGGTTCACCGCGCTGTATCTGGTCGACGTGGGAGGCGCCTCGTTCGGGCTCGCGGCGGTGGGGGTCGCGATCCTGTCCGTGGCCACGCTCGTGGGTGACGTGCTCGTCGTTCGGATCCTTCGACGGATGGACGGTCTCTCGTGGCTGCGGTGGTCAGCCATGGCGGCCCTCGTTGCCTATCCGGCGTTCCTCTCGATCGCGTCCGTGTCGGGGAAGCTGACCCTCTTGGTCCCGCTCGGGCTGATCAGGTCCGGCTGGTACGCGATCCTGCAGGCTCGCCTGTACTCGGAGCTCCCCGCCCGGGGAGGGACCGCCGTCGCGGTCGGCGCGCCGGCCGACCTCATCGGATCGCTGCTTCCGCTGGCGATCGCCTTCGTCGCGGAGCGATCGGGACTGCAGACGGCGATGTGGCTCCTGCTCGCGGCGCCGATCGCCCTCCTGATCCTGTTGCCGACCAGTGGCAGGGATCCGTCCTAGACGGCCTCCCAGCCCTTGACGACCGCGTGGTCCTCAGCCTGTGGTCCCGCCTGTGCGGCGCCACCGGGGGAACCGAGACCGGTCGTCTCGAACCATTCGGCGTTGACCGCGGTGAACTGCTTCCATTCCGACGGGAGGTCGTCCTCGGGGAAGATCGCCGTCACCGGGCAGACGGGCACGCACGCGTCGCAATCCACGCACTCGTCGGGGTGGATATAGAGCATCCGCGGCCCCTCGTAGATGCAGTCGACCGGACACTCATCCACGCAGGCCTTGTCCTTGACGTCGATGCAGGGTTCCGCGATCACGTACGCCATGTCTTCATCACCCTTTCGATCGGGCCGTACCCTCGGATGCTGCGTTGGAACCCTACGCCCAGATGGGGTTGGGTAGCATCGCTGCAGGATGACCGCCACCCGCACCGTGACGTCTCTGCTCGATGGCGGCGCCGCGGACGGCGCGCCGGGCGGAACCCTCACGATCGTGAACCCCGCCCGCCTGGAGGAGGCGGTCGCCGAGGCGCGGCTCGGCGATGCGGCCACCTACCTCGACGCCTGCCGGCGCGCGAAGATCGCGCAGCCGGCATGGGCCGGGGTCCCCGCGCCGGTCCGCGGCAGGGCGATCCAGCACCTCGGCAGGCTCGTGGAAGACAACGTCGAGTCGCTGTCACAGCTGATCACCCGCGAGATCGGGAAGCCGATCCGAGAGTCTCGCGGCGAGGTGCAAGAGGTCATCGACACCTGCACCTTCTTCCTGGGCGAGGGCCGCCGCCTCTACGGGCAGACGGTCCCATCCGAGATGGTGGACAAGCAGCTCTTCACGTTCCGAGCGCCGGTGGGGGTCGCGGGGATCGTCACCGCGGGGAACTTCCCCGTCGCGGTCCCCTCCTGGTACATCGTGCCCGCGCTGCTGTGCGGGAACACCGTGGTCTGGAAGCCCGCCGAGTACACGCCCGCCACCGCCGAGGCGTTCGCCCAGCTGATCCTGCACGCCGGGTTCCCGCGAGGGGTCTTCCAGCTCGTGCTGGCCGACGGACCACAGACGTTCGAGGGGATCGAACGCGCCCTCGACGACGGGGTGCTCGACAAGGTGGGGTTCACCGGCTCGACCGAGGTGGGCAGCCGGATCGGGGAGCTGTGCGGCCGTCACCTCCAGTCGCCGTGCCTCGAGCTCGGTGGCAAGAACCCGCTCGTGGTGATGCCCGACGCCGACCTGGACCTGGCCGTCGAAGGCGCCCTGTTCAGCGGTTTCGGGACCGCCGGCCAGCGCTGCACGTCGCTCGGGACGGCGATCGTCCATCGCGACGTCCACGACGACTTCATGGCCCGGTTCACGAAGGCCGCGGCGGACGCTCCGATCGGCGATCCCACCGAGGACGTCCTGTACGGGCCGATGATCTCCGCCCGTTTCAGCGAGCGATACGAACGGTGGCTGGAGTTGATCCGACCGCAGCACACGGTCTCCGGCTCCGACGGCATCGGCCGCATCACCGGCGGCAACCCACGGGTCGGCTTCGTGGGCGATCCGGAGACCGGGCTCTACTACCACCCGGTGATCGTCGACGGCGTGACGATCGAAGACGATCTGTATCGCATCGAAACGTTCGGTCCGATCGTGGGGGTCGCCGCGTTCGACACGTTCGACCAGGCGATGGACCTCGCGAACGGGCATGGATACGGGTTGTCGAGCAGCATCTACACGGACGACCCGCTACACGTCTTCCGTTTCCGCGACCGGATCTCCGCCGGGATGGTGAGCGTGAACAACTCCACGTCCGGCGCGGAGGCACACCTGCCGTTCGGCGGCAACGGTCGCTCAGGGAACGGGAGCCGGCAGTCCGGTCTGTGGGTGCTCGACCAGTTCACCCGGTGGCAGGCGATGAACTGGGACTACTCGGGGCATCTCCAGAAGGCGCAGATGGACACGGCCCATCTGGACGCCGACCTGGGGTTCCGCCTTCCCACCGATTAGGGCGAGGGCGACGGGGACGGCTCACCGGTTCCATTCGAACCGCCGGCCAGGAGCTCCTTCGCCTGCTCGACGAGCGCCTGCGCCTGCTCCTGCTCCGACTGGTAGGTGGCCAGATCGCCGGCCCGGAGCGCTTCCTCGGCCGCGGCGAAGTGCGTCACGGCCTGCGTCAACAGCCGTTCGATCTGCTGCTCGACCGTCCCTTCCCCGCCGTCGGGCGGCTGCGGCTCCTCGCCCGTGACGGCACCGGTCGACTCCTCGATGGCTTCGGTCAGGGAGCGCCCCAGGGTGACGGTGGATCCGTTGACCACCAGCACCAGCTCGAGCTCGGGCACCGCCGACGTACCGGCCGCCCGCACGTAGACCGGCAGCACGTAGAGGATCGATTCCTCGATCGGGATCGTCAGCAGGTCCCCGAACAGGACCCTCGACCCGCCGGTCCCGAGGAGCGTTCGCGCTTCGGAGAACTCCTGATCGGAGTTCACGCGGGCGAAGACCAACCCCGGGCCGTCCACGTCCCGGCCGGACGGCAGGGTGAACGCGACGAGCTCTCCGTAGCCTTCCTGGTCGGAGTTCGCGGCCATCCACCCCACCATGTTCAGGCGGTTCTCCGGCTGGAACGGGATCACGAGATGGAACCGCTCCTCGGTGTCTCCCGGCAGGCGCAGCAGTTGGTAGTTCGGGAGGAGCTTCCGCGCGCTCGGGTTCGGAGCGGGCGACGGGGAGCCGTCGGCGCCCAGCACGTCGCTCTGCAACGTCGGGTCGCCCGGCACTTCCCAGAAGTCCTGCTTCCGGTAGAAGGCGTCCGGCTCCTCCACGTGGTAGTTCGCGTACTGGAACGCCTGGGTCTGGAACAGGTTCTCCGGGTAGCGGAAGTGGGCGGCGATCTCTTCGGGGGCTTCGTCGATCGGGGTGAACACCCCGGGGAACGCGCGGCTCCACGCCTGCATGATCGGCTCGTCGAGATCCGCGTAGTACGTCACGGACCCGTCGTAGGCGTCGACGACGGCCTTCACCGAGTTGCGGATGTAGTTCACCTCCTGCTGGGGAAGGAGGTTGGCGGTGACCTCCGCCATGTCGACGGACTGCGAGTAGGGGTACGCGTTCGACGTCGTGTACGCGTCCATGATCCAGACGTACCCCTCTCGGGTCACGGCCAGATAGGGATCGGCGTCGAACGTCAGGAACGGCAGCGTCGCCTTCGCCCTGTCCTCGATGTCGCGCCGGAAGAGGATGCGGCTCTCGCTGTCGACCTGCCCGGAGATCAGCAGGTTCGCATCCTGGAAGCGCCACGCGAACAGCGCACGGCGCAGGTAGCCGCCCAGCTCGATCCCGCCCTCGCCGTCGTAGGTGAAGGGCGTCTCCCCCGACGCGCCCTCGTAGTCGAGCTCCTCGGTGGCGGAGTTGACGACGACGAAGTCGACGTCGTCGATCTCCCCGTAGTAGATCCGTGGCTGGTCCGTGCTCGGCTCCCCCTGGGGCGGGATGTCCTCGAGCGTGAGGAGAGGCCCACCGTCCGCCGTGATCGAGTTCACCTGCGCGGCCACGCTCCCGAACCCGTGCGTGTAGACGAGGTGCTCGTTCTGCCAGGTGCGTGCCTGCTGGCTGATGCCGCTCTGGGTCACCTCGCGAGCCGACACCATCAGCACCCGCCGCTCGCCGTCGATCTCGTAGCGGTCCACGTCCACATCATCGAAGTCGTAGTACTGACGGATCCGCTGGACCGATTCGAAGTTCTCCTTCAGGACCGAGGGCCGCCACAGACGGATGTTCGCGATCGTGGCCGCGTTCGCTTCGACGTCATCGGCGGTGACCACCGGCTCGAACGGACGCTCCTCCAGCCGGATGTCCTCGAGACCGAACGCTCGTTGGGTCCCCGCGATGTTCCGCCCGATGTAGAGACGTTCCTTCTGCTGCTCGTTGGGCCTGACCCTGAACTGCTGGATGAACGCCGGGTACGCCGTGCCGAGGAGGATCGACACGATGAGCAGGAGCCCGACGGCGATGATCGGGAGGCTCCAGACCCGGTAGCGAGCGTTCACGAAGAACATCACGGCGCACAACACCGCGACGATGGCCAGGAAGGTCAGCGCGGGCAGCTGCGCCGTGACATCGGTGTACGAAGCACCCTGGACCACACCGCGGTCTGATGTCAGCAGGTCGAAGCGACCGAGGTAGTAGCCCCAGGCCTTGGCGAGCAGGATCAGCCCGAGGAGCACCGACAGGTGCGCCCGCACCTGTGGATCCACCTTGTCTCGCAGCCCCACGGCCTGCGGACGGATCCCACCCTGGAGGAAGTGGCCGATCCCGACGATCACCGTGATCCCGACGAGCGAGGAGAACAGCCAGCTCTGGAGGTACTTCAACCAGGGGAGCGTGAAGACGTAGAACGCGGGATCGCGCTGGAACACCTCGTCGGGGTGCCCGAACACGACCCCGCCCGAGGAGCGCCACAGCAGGAATTCCTGCCAATGGCTGGCCGCCGCGAGGCCGACGAAGATCGACAGGACGGCCGCACCGACCGGGATCGCCCACCGGAGGTACGGCTCGACGCTCTCCTTGAACCGCTCGACGATCTCCTGCTCCGGGGTCAGCGCCACGATCGTCGGGGCGAGACGGCGGGTCACGAGGAGGTTGGCGAGGAGAAGGACGAAGAACGTGACGAAGAACGCCGACGCCAGTCCCGCCTGGGCCCAGATCCGGGTCCAGAAGACCTGCGAGAGGTCGACCTCCCGATACCAGAGGATGTCCAGATAGAAGTTCGAGAGGAACGTGAGGAGCAGGAAGCCCACGACGAGGATGCCGATGGCGACCACCGGCCAGCGGCGCCGCGGGTACGGGATCCGAACGGTCGTCGTCGACATCGTCAGCAGCCTAGCTCAGGCCGTCGTTTCCGATGGGTCGAGCGCCTCCACGGCTTCTTCCAGGGTGGCGACCGGGATCAGCTCCAGATCGCCGGTGTCGACGCCCTCGAGCTCGCTGAAGTTGTCCTGGGGGACCAAGAGGATGTCGGCGTCCACGCTCTGCGCGGCGCCCACCTTGTCGGTGACCCCTCCGATCGGCCCGACGTTGCCCTCGAGGTCGATCGTGCCCGTACCGGCGA
Source organism: Actinomycetota bacterium (assembly GCA_050695275.1). Lineage (GTDB taxonomy): Bacteria > Actinomycetota > UBA4738 > UBA4738 > HRBIN12 > JAJNBA01. The sequence continues at coordinate 15,324 of JBOGVC010000253.1, forward strand.
TCGTCCGCCCGCCGGTGAGGTCCCCGGGGGTGAGGAGGTCGTACAGCCCCAGCGCCCACATCAGGCCGGCCGAAGGCCCGCCGACCTCCGAGCTCTCGATCGCGATCTCGAAGGGGAACGGCTCGACGAGCACGATGCCGATCAGTGGTTCGTCGATGCCGGGACAGCTCCCGCGGGTGACGCGGACATCGTGCATCTCACCGTCCGTGTCGACCCGGAAGTCGATGGGCTCGTCGATCGGGACGGCGTCGATCAGCCGAGAGGCCTCTCGCCGCGAGTCCACGGGCTCGTCGTCGATCCGGACGATCAGGTCGCCCGGGAACAGCCGGTCGTCCGCGGGGCAGTCCGGACCGACGGCCTCCACGAGCGCGCCGGCCCCGTGTTCCTTCGGATAGTCCGTCAGCAGCGAGAGGACGACCACCGCCGCATCGATCTTGCTCTGATCCATCTGGGAGATCGCGCGCCTGGTCTCCTCCTCGGCGGTCAGACCCGGCGGGTAGACGACGTCCTCTCCCTCGACCGAACGATCCGGATCGATCCACGTCGCGAGCATCCCCAGCGCCGTCAGCTTGTCGAATCGGATCGTGGTCATCACGAGGTGCCCCGCCGATCCGTAGGTCGGCACGTCCTCCACGTGGATCAGCGGCGCGATCTCCCGAGCGGGGCCAGCCCCGAACGAGTAGTACGGGAGACGGATCCAACTCACGGCGATCACCGCGGCGATCAGGAGCAGGGAGCCGGCGGATCGGAACGGTCGTCGCATCGTCCGATGGTAGCGGCGGCGCGGCGGCGATCCGCCAGGTGCCGGTGGTCGTCGCCATCTCTCGGGCTTCCGTGTGCGCTATCGCTCCGCTGCTTGAGCGCCCTGGGGTACGCTCGAACCGAGGGCATGGGATACCTCCTGATCATCGCGATCTCCGTGGCGGTGGGCGTGGCCGTCTATCGCATGACCGAGACCGTCGCGGTCGCGGAGTCGGATCGGGACACATGGTCGGGGGC
>JBOGVC010000254.1:0-4089 GCA_050695275.1 Actinomycetota bacterium
ATCGGGTAGCTCGCGTAGAACAAGCGCAGGCCGCTTCGCTCGGCTGCGGCGACCAGCCCCCAGGCCAAAGCCTGGGCGCCCGCGACGTTGCGGTAGATCCCCGGCTTGGCCGGGGCCGGCTTCACCTCGTAGGAGGTCGCGAACAGTTCCGTCGTCTCCCCGAAGTTGTAGCCGGCCTTGAAGGCCGCGACGTTGGCGTCGAAGATCTCCTGGCGGGAACCGAACTTCTTCTCCAGCCAGTTGAGCGTCGTGTCCGTCGGGCGACCGAACATCCACGAAACGAGCCCGAGGGCGAACATGTTCTTCGCGCGCTCCGACTCCTTCTTGCCGATCCCGATGCCCTCCGTCGCCCGCACGGTGATCGAGGTCATCGGCACCTTGTAGACCTGGTAGCCGTCGAGGGTCCCGTCCTGGAGGGGGTCGGCGGTGTACCCGGCCTTCTGGACGTTCCGCTCCGTGAACGAGTCCTCGTTCAGGATGAGCACGCCGCCCTTCCCGACCTTGTCGAGGTCCGCCTTGAGGGCCGCCGGGTTCATGGCGACGAGCACGTCGGCGTGGTCGCCGGGCGTGGTGATGTCGTTCGATGCGAACTGGATCTGGAACGCGGAGACTCCATGGACGGTGCCCGCAGGGGCGCGGATCTCAGCGGGGAAATCGGGCAGTGTGGCCAGGTCGTTGCCCAGCACCGCGGTGGCACTCGTGAATCGGTCGCCGGTCAACTGCATGCCGTCGCCCGAGTCGCCGGCGAACCGAACGACGATCCGTTCCCGCTCTCGAACCGCTTTGCTCATCCAAGTGAACACCCTACTGCCCGTGCTCGGCTGTGATGGCCGTGGCTGCTAGTTTCTCGCCGATGCGACGTCGACAGCTCGGTCGGCACGGCCCGGAGATCTCCGTGATCGGCTACGGCGCGTGGGAGGCCGGGGGAACGGCGTGGGGCGCCAACGAGTCCGAGGAGATCGTGATCGACGCGATCCGGGCGGGTCTCGACGCCGGGATCGACTGGATCGACACCGCGGAGGTCTACGGAGACGGCGTGTCCGAGCTCCTGGTCGGCCGGGCGATCGCCGGGCGGCGGGACGAGCTGACGCTGGCCACCAAGGTCGCTCCCGCGCCCGAGGGCAGCGGCTTCACGCCGGCGCAGGTCCGGAGCGCGTGCGAGAAGAGCCTCGGCCGCCTCGGGACGGACCGGATCGACCTCTACCAGCTGCATTGGCCGGACGAGACCGGCGTGCCGCTGGAGGAGACCTGGGGCGCGATGGGCGACCTCCAGGATGCCGGCCTCGTCCGGCACATCGGGGTGTCGAACTTCGATCGGGGCCAGATCGAGGCCTGCCTCGCCATGCGGCACGTCGACTCCCTCCAGCCCGAGTTCTCCATGCTCACGCGGGGGAACGCCGACCTGATCCGCTGGTGCGGCGAGCAGGGCGTCGGCGTGGTCAGCTACGCACCGTTGGCGTACGGCCTCCTGACCGGTGCCCTCACGACCGAGACGCGGTTCCCCGAGGGCGACTGGCGCGGCGCCGAGCAGGACGAAGGACCCTTCGCCGACCTCCAGGCGTCACTGGGGATCGTCCAGAGCCTCCGACCGGTGGCGGAGCGGCTCGGCTGCGGTCTCGCCGAGCTCGCCCTCGCGTGGAACGTCCACCAGCCGGGCGTGACCTCGGCGATCGCGGGGAGCCGCAACCCGGAGCACGTCCGGACGAACGCCGCGGCGGGCGACATCGAGCTGGACGAGGTCACCTTGAAGGAGCTCGACACCCTGGTGGGGTGATCAGGTGACCGGGGCGCCGGGCTGCACCTGACGGAGCCGCCGGGCGAGCCCCTCGAGCAGCCCCATCGCGAGCGACGGCTCCTCCTCGATCATCCGGTGCAGGGTGTGCCGGAACACCCGGAGGAGCTCCATCGGCGTCTCGGAGACGATCGACGCGGTCCTCGGGCCGCCGTCCAGTGCCGACAGCTCCCCGAAGAAGTCTCCGGGGACCATGGAGGCCACCTTCCTGCCGCCTCTGGTGACGCGAGCTCCCCCGCTCAGGACGACGAACATCGCCTCACCCGCCCCTCCCTCCTCCACGATCGTCCGTCCGGGCTCGAACGTGACGACCTCGGCCTCCGTGACGAGGCGGTGGAGATGTCGCTTGGAGAAGCCGTCGAACAGCGGCACGGCGTTGAGGGCGGCCACCGAGCGGCGCACCTGGGCCGCGGATCGCTTGCGGGAGGAGGTCGGCGAAGCCCCCTTCGCCCGCAGCACCGATCTCCCGGTGGGGACGACTCGCATGAGCGGAGGGTACTCCGACGAGCAGAGGCTCGCTGGCGCATCCGTGCACGGCGGTAGGGTTATCGGGTGGATGTGCGGAGCAGACTCGAGGCCCTGATGGCCGAACGGATCCTCGTGCTCGAGGGTCCGAAGGGCACGGCGATCCAGACGCTCGAGCTGTCCGAGGAGGACTTCCGCGGCGACCTCCTGAAGGACCACCCGCGTGACATCCGGGGGGACAACGACGTGCTCGGCCTCACTCGGCCCGACATCGTCGAGTCGATCCACCGCGACTACCTGGACGCGGGCGCCTGGATCCTCAGCACGAACACGTTCAACGGGAGCCCCGTCTCCCAGGCGGAATACGGCCTGGAGCACCTGGTCTACGACATGAACCGCGCCGCTGCGGAGAACGCCCGGCGGGCGCTCGACGGCGCCGAGGACCGGTTCGTGGTCGGGTCGCTCGGGCCGACGAACCGCACGCTCTCGATCTCTCCCAAGGTCGAGGACCCCGCGTTCCGCACGATCACGTTCGACGAGCTGACGGAGGCCTATGCCGAGCAGATCCGCGGCCTCGTCGACGGCGGCGTCGACGTGCTCCAGATCGAGACGATCTTCGACACCCTGAACGCCAAGGCGGCGATCGCGGCCGCCCAGGACGTCGCGCCCGACCTGCCGCTGTGGCTCTCCTTCACGGCCGTCGACCAGAGCGGCCGGAACCTCTCGGGGCAGACCGCTGAGGCGTTCTGGCTCTCGATCGAGCACGCCGAGCCGATGATCGTCGGCGTCAACTGCTCGCTCGGCGCGGCGCAGATGCGCCCGTACCTCGAGGCGCTCTCGCGCATCGCACCCACCTACACGGCCTGCTACCCGAACGCCGGTCTGCCCAACGCGATGGGGCTGCACGACGAGGACCCGGAGATCACCAGCGGCTACCTCGGAGAGTTCGCGCGCGCCGGCCTCGCCAACGTCCTCGGGGGCTGCTGCGGGACGACCCCGGAGCACATCCGCCAGATCGCGGAGGCGATCCGCGACCTCCCACCGCGCACGGTCCCTGACCCCGACGAGACGTTCACGTCGTTCAGCGGCCTCGAGCCGTTCGTCGTGCGCCCCGATACCGGGTTCGTGATGGTGGGAGAACGTCAGAACATCACCGGCTCGAAGAAGTTCCGGCGCCTGATCGAGAGCGGCGACTTCCAGGCGGCCGTCGACATCGCGCGTGAGCAGGTCCAGAACGGCGCGAACCTGCTGGACGTGAACATGGACACGGACCTGCTCGACGGTCCGCAGGCGATGACGACGTACCTGAACCTGCTCGCGACGGAGCCCGAGGTCGCGCGGGTGCCGATCATGGTGGATTCGTCCAGCTGGGACGTGATCGAGGCCGGCCTGAAGTGCGTCCAGGGCAAGGGCGTCGTGAACTCGATCAGCCTGAAGGAGGGTGAGGAGGACTTCCTCGACAAGGCGCGGCGCGTCAAGCGCTACGGCGCCGCCGTGGTCGTGATGGCGTTCGACGAGCGAGGCCAGGCCGACACCGTCGACCGGAAGGTCGAGATCTCCGAGCGCGCGTACCGTCTGCTGACCGAGCGGGCCGGCTACGACCCCTCCGACATCATCTTCGACCCCAACATCCTGGCGATCGCCACCGGCATGGAGGAGCACGCCGACTACGCGAAGGCGTTCATCGACGCGACCCGGATCATCAAGCGGCGGTGCCCCGGCGTGAAGATCTCCGGCGGCGTCTCCAACCTCTCGTTCGCGTTCCGCGGGAACGACGTCGTCCGCGAGGCCATGCACTCGGCATTCCTGTACCACGCGCGCCAGGCGGGGCT